>NZ_CM001466.1:2899867-2916481 GCF_000231055.2 Saccharomonospora azurea NA-128
GGTGCGGCGGCCTCCGCCCGGAGCGCGCGGCCCAGCACCCGCACCGGCGTACCGGCCGCCATGAGCGCGCCGAAGCTGCGGCGCCGGTCCATCACCGACCCGGCCGTGGTGATCGCGGCACTGCATCCGCTCAGCAACGCGGCGGCGACAAGACCGATCACGGTGACGCGGCGCAGGTCGTCGAGCTCCGCCTGCTGCGAGGCGAGCCGGGTGGGCACGCTCTCGACCGGGAGCCCGTTCGCGGCCCCGGCGAGCGCCGTCCGGACGACGTCGGCGTTCTCCGCCGTGACGGGCACCGCCACGATCGACGGCTCGGGCTCGACGCCTTCCGGCAACACCGCGGGGTCGATCAGCGGTGGGAGCGCGATCCGGCCGGTCTCGGAGCCGACCTCGTGGACGGGGGTGCCCTCCGGAAGGTCGATCGCGGGCTCCGGACCGCTTGCCACGGCCGCACCCTCGACCAGTTCGGGCGGGCCCGTGACGGCGACGCCCGGGTTCGCGCAGGCGTCGCCCAGGTCGACGCGCAGCAGTCGCCCGGCGGTCTCGCACTCGACGACGAAGGCCTGCTCGCCACGGCCGTCGACTTGGAGCTCGGCGGTCGCGATCCGCTCGGCCCGCTCCTCGATCCCGTAGCGAGCGAGTGCGGCGTCCGCGCGCTCGGCGACCGCGGTGGCGTCGGCGTCGGCGTTCACGTACAGCACCGAGTCGCGAAACGGCGACGACGAGCCGGCGAGCGTTTCGATCGAGGGCAGCACCGTCAACGCCATCGAGCCGGTGAACACCGCCAGCACCACCCCGGCGGACGCGCGGTAGGCACCCTTGGGGTCGTGCCGCAACCTGCGGCCCGCCAACAGCATCGACGGCCTGCGCCAGGAACGGGCGAACAACGCGCCGACGGCCGCCGTGACGAACGGGCCGATGAGCATCGACGAGGCGATGATCAGCGCCAACGCACCGAGCAGCAGCACGATCCCGACCGCGTCGGAGAGGTTCCGCAGGACCAGGAAGAACACCAGCCCCGAGAGCGGCAGCGCGAGCAGCCGGACCCAGTGCGGTCGCCGGGGACGCTCGCTGCGGGCGGCCCCCAGCGGACTGCGCACCACCCGCCAGAGTCCGACGACGGCGGCCGCCAGCACCAGCAGCGGGATCGTCACGACCACGGCGAGGGTCAGCAGCGGCGACGTGGCGAAGTCGCTCGCCTGCCAGGTGCCGCCGCCCCACGGCACGTGGGACGCCGCCCAGCGCGCCAGCGGCGTCAGGGCGAGGCCCAGCAGCGCACCGCCGGCCGCGGCGATCGCGTTCTCGCCCGCGACCATGCCCACGACCTGACGCGGTGTCGCTCCCGCCAGGCGCAGTGCCGCGAGGCGCTGTTCGCGGCGGGACGCGGTGAGCCGGGCGGCGGAGGCCACCAGCACGAGACTCGGCACCAGCAGGACCACCACGCCCACGCCGGCGAGGAGGTCGAGGGTCGGGTCCCAGGCGTCGCCCGGTTGGCCGAAGCCGAAGACCTGCATGGCCATGCTGCCCATCTCGGCCTCGGTGTGCCCCACGAGCACCGCGAGCTGGTCCGGATGGGTCAACGCGTCCGCCCCGAGCGTTCCGACGACCTCACCCGGGTAGCGGTCGGCGAGCACCGAGGCCGGCAGGTCGGCGCTGAGCTCGCGCAGGGCGGGCGACATGAGGACCTCGCCGGGACCGGGGAAACGGTCGATGCCGGGCGGCAGCGCGATCTCGGAGATCTCGGACGCGTCGTGCGCGGCGACGTCGACCCGCGTGATCGTGTGGTCGCCGTGGACGTCCTCGCTGACGCTCATCGACATCGGGGTACCGCCGGCTTCCCCCACGAAGTCGGCGGCGGACGGCTCCTGCCACGCGGCGCGGTCGACGCGGGCCTGTGCGGCGCCCGGCAGGGAGACGAGCACCAGCATCAGGCCGGTGGCGACCGCGACCCCCACTCCCATGAGGATCGCCGACGTCCTCGTGCGCCGGTCGCGGCGCAGCACCCGCAGGGCGATGCGGAACGCGGTCACAACTGCACCCTGCCGTCGCGCATGGACACCATCCGGGGCAGGGACGCGGCGAGCTCCCGGTCGTGGGTCACCACGACCACCGCGGCGCCGGTTTCGGCGGCCGCGTCGAGCAGCGCCCGCATGGTCTCCGCCCCCGTGCGGCTGTCGAGTGCCCCGGTCGGCTCGTCGGCGAAGATGACGCTCGGCCGGTGTCCGAGCGCCCGGGCGATGGCGACCCGCTGGGCCTCGCCTCCCGACAACTGCCCCGGCAGCCGTTGCTCCTTGCCGCCCAGCCCGAGCTTGCCGAGCCACTCGGCCGCCGTGGCCATCGCCGACGACCGCGACGCACCCCCGAGCAGCAGCGGCAGTGCCGCGTTCTCGGCGGCGGTCAGCTCGGCCACGAGCATGCCCGACTGGAACACGAACCCGAACTCCTTGCGCCGCAGCTCGCTGCGCGGGCCCTCGCCGAGCTGGTCGATCCGACGCCCCGAGAGAAGGACCTCGCCGGTGTCGGCGGGCAGGATGCCCGCGAGCACGTGCAGCAACGTGCTCTTGCCCGAGCCCGACGGTCCGACGATCGCCACGGCGTCTCCCGCGCCGATCTCGATATTCACGCCGTCGAGAGCACGCTGGGTGCCGTAGGTCTTGATCAGCCCTCGGCCCGAGAGGACCGGCCCGGAACCGGCCGGTTCACCGGGCATGTTGATCGTCTGTGTCTCCGAACGCATGAGGGGAGCGTCTCTCGCGGCGGGGTCTCTCCACCTCGGACGGACGGGTGGAAGCGAGGCCGCTCGTCTCGGCCGATCGACCGAGGTGGAGATGGCCGGATGGCCGCGCTGGGGGAAGCCCTCGCTGCTCTACCGTCGTGTCGTGCCCACCCGGTCCCTCCGCGAACGCGTCGCGCAACCCGTCCGCGAGTTCGTCGCGCGCCACTCCCAACAGGTCAATCTTCCCGGCATCGTCCTGCTCGCCGCCGTACTCGGCGACCTCGCCATCATCGTGAGGTCCTCAGTGGACGAATTCGGCCCGGTCGGTCTCGACCTGCTGTTGATTCCCGGGATCGTGGTGCTGGCGGCGTGTGCCGTGTGGTCGTACCGGAGTCCACTGCCCGCCGGGCTCACCGGGGCCGGCACGCTGCTGATGTCCACCGCTCTGATCGTCGTCACGGGCACCCCGGCGTACACGGCGCTGCTGGAGAAGATCACCTTCGGCGAGACCGTCGCGGGGGTCCAGCTCGTGTACTACGCGGTGTCGAGACTGCGCCCGATCGGAGCGGTGTTCGTCACCGGCACTCTGGTGGGCGCCACGGTCGTCGCCTCCTTGACGCGGGCAGGTCTCGTGCATCCAGCGGGCCTGTTCATCGGGCTGCGGAACGTCGAGCTCACCGACCTCGCAGTGACCGCCGTCACCGGAATGGCGTTGCTCCTGCTGACCGTGGTCGCGGGGATCTACCACCGCAGGACGCGGCGCCCGAGCCGCGAGCGCAACGAACTCGTGGCGTTCCTGCGGCGCCGGTGGGCACTGGTCACCCCGCTGGCGGTCCTGCTCTTCCTGGAGCTCTCCTACGTCCAGTCGCCACCCAGCCTGGACATTCTCGTGATGCTGTGCTGCGTCGGGACGGCCGTGGTCGCCGTGCTGGGCTCCAAGTTCCCGTCCCAGGCGGTGGCGTACTACTGCGCGCTCGTGCTCGTCTCGGGTGTTCTCTTCCGGTACACCGGGCCGCTCTACTCCACCTTCTACGGGATCGCGTTGAGCCAGATCCTCAGCGGGATGGCCCTGGTCGTGACGGTCGTCCGCCACGAATCCACGAGACGCGCGACCTGGCTGGTCGTCGTCCAGTCCGTCACCGTCGGGGTCGTCACCCTCGTGCACACTCCCCTCGCGTACGACTCGCCCACGGTGCGGACGGCCTTCGGCACGGCGCTGCTCGCCCTCGGGATCTGTGTGGCCATCGGCATGTTCCTGAAGGCGCGTGACTCCGAGCGGGCCCGGATGGTCGAGACGGCCGTGGGCGACGCGCAGACCGCCGAGCGCATGGCGCTGGCTCGCGAGTTGCACGACGTCGTGGCCCACCACGTGACGGGCATCGTGGTGCAGGCCCAGGCCGCCCGGATGGTCGCCGAGCAGAACCCCGCCGTGGTCACCGACGCGCTCGCGCAGATCGAGCGGGCGGGCACCGACGCGATGACGGCCATGCGGCGGCTGGTCCGGAGCATGCGCGGGGACGCCCCAGCGGGTGCCAGCGAGTTCAGCGAGCAGGCCACGACCGACCTCGCCGCGGACCTCCGCCGTCTCGTCGACACCGGCAACCACGGCATCCCGACCGAGCTCACGGTGGACCTCCCCGGCGACCTCCCGCCCGAGGTCGCCCGATCCGCGCTGCGCCTGGTGCAGGAGTCGCTGACCAACGTCGGCAAGCACGCGAAGGACGCGAGCCGGGCGATCGTCGGCGTCTGCGCGGTAGGCGAGCAGCTCCACATCCGGATCGCCGACGACGGCAGGGGAAGCGCGGAGAAGACCCGAGCGAGCCGGACGTCCGACGACTCCGGATACGGTCTGGTCGGCATGCGGGAACGAGTCGACCTCCTCCACGGCCGGTTGCGGGCGGGGCCGTCGCCGGAGGGCGGCTGGCTCGTCGAGGCATGGATCCCCCTCAGGACGGGCGAAAGGAACGGCGAGTGATCCGGGTACTGATCGCCGACGACCAGGACATGGTGCGCGCGGGTTTCCGGCTGATTCTCGGGGCGCAGTCGGACATCGAGGTCGTCGCCGACGTCAACAACGGCGTGGACGCCGTGCGAACGGCCTGGGAGCTGCGACCCGACGTCTGCCTGCTCGACATCCGCATGCCGGGGCTCGACGGCCTGGAGGTGACCCGGCAACTCGCGGGCCCCCAGGTGTCCGATCCGCTCAAGGTCGTGGTGGTGACCACGTTCGACCTCGACGAGTACGTCCACGCGGCGTTGCAGGGCGGAGCGTCCGGGTTCCTGCTGAAGGACGCGGGGCCCGCGTTTTTGATCGAAGCGGTGCGCGCGGCCGCCCGCGGGGACGCGCTCGTCTCGCCGCAGATCACCGTGCGGCTGCTGAAGCACTTCGGCGGCACGCAGAAGAGGAAAGCGCCCGCGCCTCCGACGGAGCTGACGCCGAGAGAGCTCGACGTCGCGCGGGCCGCCGCGCGGGGGTTGACCAACGGCGAGATCGGCAGCGAGCTGTACCTGTCGCTGTCCACCGTGAAGACGCACCTCGCCTCCGTGCAGAACAAGCTCGGCGTGCGCAACCGGGTCGAGATCGCGGCCTGGGCCTGGCGAAACGGGATCATGGACGACGAGTAGTCCTCTACGATCGAACGCCATGGCCCTTCGTCTCCACGCCGCCGTCGTCCTCCCCGCCGATCCTGCCTGCTCGGTGGTCAGGGACGGGGTGGTCGACGTCGACGACCACGGCCGGATCTCCTACTGCGGGCCCGCGGACTCGGCTCCGGCGGGCGCGGCCGCTCCCGAGCGAACCCGGCGTCTCGGGGGCATCCTGCTGCCCGGGTTGGTCAACGCCCACGCGCACAGCCCCATGGTGCTGTTGCGGGGCATGGGCGGCGACCTGCCGCTGCTGCGCTGGTTGCGCGAGGTGATCTGGCCCGCCGAGGCCAAACTGCGCCCGGAGGACGTGCGAGCGGGGATGACGCTCGGGTCGGCGGAGATGCTGAGCCGGGGCGTGACCACCAGCGCCGAGATGTACTTCCACGCCGACGAGATGGCCGAGAGCGTGCTGGCGACGGGCGCACGCGTCGTGTTGGGTGCTCCGATCATCGACCTGCCCGGGCTGCGCTGGCAGACCATGCTGGCCGAGACGGAGCGGTGGATCGACGCCGACGGCCTCCGCTTCGGCGACGGTGACCGCGTCGAGATCACCTACGCACCGCATTCGGCCTACACGCTGCCGGTCGAGGCGCTGGAGGCCGTCGCCGCCTCCGCGCACGACCGTGGGGCGCTGGTGCAGATCCACGTGGCCGAGGCCGCCGACGAGGACACGACGCAGCGCGCCGAGCACGGTTCCGTTCCCCGGTTGCTGGAGAAGGTGGGCCTGCTGCGGGGACGCCTGCTCGCCGCCCACGCCGTCCACCTGTCGGACGCCGACATCGCGCTGCTGGCGCGCAGCGGTGCCGGCGTGGCGCACTGTCCCGGGTCCAACGCGAAACTCGCCTCCGGCATCGCCCGCCTCACCGACCTGCGGGCGGCGTCCGTCGCGGTCGGACTCGGCACCGACGGCCCCGCGAGCAACGACGACCTCGACCTCTGGGAGGAGCTTCAGCTCGCCGCGATGTTCGCGCGGCTGTCCACGTCGGATGCCACAGCGCTGCGGGCGGCCGACGCGCTGCTGCTGGCGACCCGGGGCGGCGCCGAGGCGCTGGGCCGCGACGACATCGGTGCGCTGGAACCGGGACGCTGGGCCGACCTGGTGCATGTGGACCTCGACGATCCCGCGTTCGCCACCGGGTTGGACGTGCCCGACGAGCAACTGCTCGCCAACCTCGTGTGGGCCGCCGGGTCGCGGACCGTCACCGACGTCTGGGTCGCGGGACGTCAGGTGGTGCAGGACGGCGAACCCACCCGCCTCGACCGTGCCGAAGCGCAGGCGGCCGTGGCCGAAGCCGCCGTCCGCCTGCGCTGATCCCCCTTCCGGCACCCCCGGGTCAAGGCACGGCGCGGCGCGTCGTCAGGTAGGCGGCACCGGCGAAGAGCACCGCGATCGCCGCCGGATAGCCGGCCTGCAACGCGAGGGCGGGCTGCGCCAGGAAGAACCGTTCGAGCGCGGCCCACCAGTCCTGCCACTCGAAGAGCAGCACGAGCCCGACACCCAGCGCGGCGAAGGCGACGCCCATCGCCCACACGCCGAGCTGGTTCCACCGCTTGTACACGATGCCGACCCAGACGCCGAGGAACGACAGCGTCACCAGCGGCACCGTGTAGACGAGGAACTGCAGCAGCACGTTGTCGTGGCTCAGGAACGGCAACGCGAGGAACGTGACGTCGACGCCCCAGCCGCCGGTGGCCTCCTCGACGTACTTGCCCACCGTGAGCAGCGCACCGTAGCCCGCAGCCTGGCCGAGCACCACGAGCGTCGTGGCACCGAAGAACGCCGTGCGCGTCACCGAGAGGCCGAGCGCGAACGGGAACATCTGCGTCATCGTCTGGAGATGCACGACCAGCATGGTGATGTAGAGCGTCACCAGGCCGCCGGTCACGAACCCGCTCTCGGTCCCGAACGCCAGCGCGACCAGCACGTTGCCCAGCAACACGAGCATGACGATGAGGATCGGGAGCACGAGCACCGAGAACGCGTTGACGAGCTGGATCCTCGCCACCCGCACGAGCTGAGCCATCACCGGGCCTCCTTACCGTTCGTCGCGCCCACGTACGCCTGCTCACGGCCGGACGCCTGGGTCGCGCGGACCACGAGTTGCTGGAGCGACACGGGCTCGATCTGGAGGTTCTCCGCCTCCTGCGGCGGCACCGAGTCCCGGACGGTGGTCCGGATGGTGAGGCGCAGGATGCCGCCGAGCTGCTCCCGGTGCAGTTCGGTGTGCCCGGCCGCGAACCGCTCCACCGCCTGCGTCGGACCGGTCACCGTCACGGCCTGCGAACGCAGTGTCTCGGAGCTGTCGTCCATGAGAATGCGCCCGGAGTCGATCACGATGACCTGCTCGATCAGGTCGGCGACCTCGTCGATGAGGTGTGTCGAGAGGACGATCGTGCGGGGATGTTCCGCGTAGTCGGCCAGCAGCCGGTCGTAGAACATCTGCCTGGCCACGGCGTCCAGCCCCAGGTAGGGCTCGTCGAACAACGTCAGCGGTGCGCGGGCGGCCAGCCCGATGATCACGCCGACGGCCGAGAGCTGGCCGCGGGAGAGCTTCTTGATTCGCTGCGCGGTTCGCAGGCGGAACTCGTCGACGAGTTCGGCGGCGAAGTCGGCGTCCCAGTCGGGGAAGACGAGGCTCGCCGCCTCGAACGCGTGCCGCACCCGGAAGATGTCGGGGTACCTCTGCGACTCCTTGATGAAGCAGACCTGGCGCAGCACGTCGGCGTTCTCGTACGGCGCCGCTCCGAACACCTCGATCGTGCCGTCGCTCTGCCGATCCTGGCCGGTGAGCATCCGCATCACCGTGCTCTTGCCCGCACCGTTGCGGCCCAACAGGCCGTGGATGCGGTTCTCGTGCAGGTCGAACGACACGTCCTTCACGGCCGCCGTGTCGCCGTAGAGCTTGGTCACCCCCCGCAGGCGTGCGACGGTCATGCGTCGTCCTCCCAACTGTCGATCAGCTTCTTCAGGTCTTCCGCGTCCATCCCCAACCGGCGTGCCTCGGCGAGCAACGGTGCGATGTACTTCTCCGCGAACGCGTTGCGACGCCGGCCGAGCAGCGTTTCCCGCGCTCCGGTCGCCACGAACATCCCGACCCCCCTCTTCTTGTAGAGCAGCCCGTCTGCCACGAGCTTGTTGATGCCGTTCGCCGCGGTGGCCGGGTTGATCCGGTGGAACGCGGCGAGCTCGTTGGTGGACGGTGCCCGGCTCTCCTCCGGCAGAGAGCCGTCGATGATCGCGTCCTCGATCTGCTCGGCGATCTGCACGAACAGCGGGCGCCCGTCGTCCATCACGCTCCCCGTCCGACGAACCACTGCCTTGGTTCATTAGCCATGTAGGTAACCATGCCACTCGGGTGGTCGGTCGGTCAAGACGCAGCGGCGCAGCACCGACGATCACGTGGTGAGATGGACACTGTGAGTCGCGACGGAGCAGGCCGGGAGGACACCAACCGCCGGATGCTGCGCGCCCGCGACGCCATGGACCGCGACTACGCGACACCGCTGGACATCCCGGCTCTGGCACGGATCGCCCGCGTCTCCGAAGCGCACTTCACGCGCACCTTCCGCGCCACCTTCGGCGAGACACCGCACCGGTACCTGCAACGCCGCCGCGTGGAGCGCGCGATGTTCCTGCTCAGGGACACCGACCGCAGTGTCACCGACATCTGCTTCGCGGTCGGCTTCGGCAGCCTGGGCACCTTCAGCCGCACGTTCCGCGACATCGTCGGCCATTCGCCCAGGACCTACCGCAATCGAACGGCCCGGGCCGCCATCCCGACGTGCTTCACGAAGGCGTGGACGCGGCCCCGCGACTGACCGGTCCGACGACAGCAGTTTCGGAGAAGTTTCCCGCTCACTCCCGCCGTAGCGTGGTCCCCATGCTGAACGCCATCACACACTCGCAGATCTTCGTGCTCGACCAGGACGAGGCCGTGGAGTTCTACGTCGGCAAGCTCGGCCTGGAAGTCTGCGCCGACGTCGACCTCGGCTTCATGCGCTGGCTCACCGTCAGCGCCCCCGGGGACCCCCAACGGCAGATCCTGCTGGAGAAGCCCGGGCCTCCGTCACTGTCCGAGGAGACCGCGCGGCAGGTTCGCGACCTCGTGACGAAAGGAGCCGCGGGCGGCTCGCTCATCTTCTCCACGGACGACTGCCACAAGACCTACGAGACCCTGCGGGAGCGGGGCGTCGAGTTCACCGACGAACCCACCGAACGCCCCTACGGCATCGACTGCGGCCTGCGGGATCCCTTCGGCAACCACATCCGGTTCACCCAGCCGACCCAGTCCTAACGCGCCGGCCTCGGCCGGATCGTCAACTCCGTGAGATGCGCGTCCGGGCTCGCCGTCACGGCGGCGGCCACGGCAGCGGCCACGGACTCGGGGCGCAGGTACTTCTCCGGCTGGTACTCGCCGCCCTCGTGGCTCACCACGGCCTGCTGCATCTCGGTGTCGGTACGCCCCGGGTACACGCTCGTGACCCGGACGCCGCGCCCTTCCTCCTCCGCCCGCAGCGCGTCGGCGTAGGCGCGGACGGCGAACTTGCTCGCGGCGTACGGGCCCCAGCCCGCGCGGGCGGCGAGCCCCTGGCCCGAGTTGACGAACACGACGTGCCCCTTCGCCGCACGCAACGCGGGGAGAACGAGCCGGGTCAGCTCCGCCACCGCCACGACGTTGACCTCCAGGTTGTCGCGCCACACGGCCGCCTCGGACTCGGCCACCGAGCCGAGCCTCGCCACCCCGGCCGAGTGCACCAGCACGTCGAGCGAGTCGATCGAGGCGCACTCCTCGCGCAGCGCCTCGGCGTCGGTGAGGTCCACCGGCCACGGCTGCGCGTCCGGCAACTCCCTCGCCCGCGCACGCAACGCGTCGGCGTCCCTTCCGCCGAGCAGCACCCGGTGGGTGGGCGCGAGGGCCGCGGACACGGCCGCACCGATACCGCGGGTGGCACCTGTGATGAGAGCGAGGGGTCGGTCAGCCATGCGTCCACCGTAAACGCAGGCCGACCGACCCCTCACCCGGGAAGGTCGCTCGGACCGTTACGAACCGATGCGGCCCGACCGCCCCCACTTGCCCTTCTTCCACACCGCGACGATCGACGGGCGCGCCGGCGATGTACCGCCGTCCGGCCAGTGCGACTCCGGATTCTCCGGCGTGCCGTTCTCTCCCGGGTGCTGGACGGCGACGAGCACGACGTCGTCGGTGACCACCGGGCCGCACGCCTCCGCACCGATCGGGACGGTGAGGAACTGCTTGACCTGGCCGCGATGCGAGCCGTCCACCGGCACCGAGAACAGGCCGTCGTTCGAGCCCAGCGCGTTGCCGTCCGTGGAGATCCACAGGTTGCCGTAGCGGTCGAACGTGACGTTGTCGGGGCAGGAGATCGGGCTGACCTGGCTCTTGTCGAAACCACCGAAGTAGGTGTCGGCCTCGGCGGGGTCACCGCACACCAGCAGCAACCGCCACGTGAACGTCGTCGACGCCGCGTCGCCGCGCTTCTCCTCCCACTCCAGCACGTGGCCGTTGCGGTTGCCGTTGCGCGGGTTGGCCTCGTCGGCGGCGCCCTTGCCGGCCATGCCACGGTCGCTGTTGTTGGTCAGCGCCGCGTACACCCGGCCGTTGACGGGGTTGGGCTCGATGTCCTCGGGACGGTCCATCTTGGTCGCCCCGACCTTGTCGGCCGCCTCCCGCGTGAAGACGTAGACCTCCTCCGCCGTCATGCCCGGCACGTGCGAGACGTCGCCGCTGGCCAGGGGGATCCACTCGCCCGTGCCGTCGAACTCGCCGTCCGAGGGCAGCGTGCCGGAGCCGTCGATCTCCTCGGCCGGGCTGTCGCCCGTGAACTTCGCGACGTAGAGCGTGCCGTCGTCGAGCAGGCGCGAGTTGTGCCTGCGGGCGTGCGCGCTGCGTCCCGGCTTGTACCGACCGTTCGAGACGAACTTGTAGATGTACTCGAACCGCTCGTCGTCACCGGAGTAGACCGCGACCCGGCCGTCCTTCGTGATCTTGACGTTGGCGCCCTCGTGCTTGAAGCGGCCGAGCGCCGTGTGCTTGATCGGCGTGGAGTCCGGGTCGTTCGGGTCGATCTCCACGACCCAGCCGAAGCGGTTGGGCTCGTTCGGTTCCTTCGCGATGTCCCACCGCTTGTCGAAGCGCTCCCACTTGCGCGTGGACTCGCCGGCGGCGAACCCGTAGCGCCGAAGCCGCTCGGCCTCCACCGGGTCGGTCACCGCGTCGGCGTTGGCGAAGTACTGGTTGACGTTCTCCTCGCCCGACAGGATCGTGCCCCACGGCGTGACCCCGCCCGCGCAGTTGTTCATCGTGCCGAACACGCTGCGCCCCGACGGATCCGCCGACGTCGTCAAGTACCGGGACCCGGCCGCGGGCCCCCGCACCTCGAACTCCGTGTTCAGCGTGATCCGGCGGCTGTACCGGCTGGGCACCACCCGCAGCCCCCCGCGCGGCTCACGGACGACCTGCACCACCGACAGCCCGTGGGCCGCCCACCCGATCCGCACCTGCTCCTCGGTCGGGTTCGCGGAGTCGTAGGTGCCCGCGGGGAACATGTGGCTCTCGGTGGTGTACTCGTGGTTGACGGTCATGAGGTAGCGCCACCCCGAGGAGTCCTGCGCGACGAGACCGACGAAGTCGTTGTTGTAGCCGAACTGCCGGGACTGCGCCTCCGCGGTCTGGTTGTGGAAGTCGAAGCGCGAAGCGCCGGGCAGCACCGGGTCGCCCCAGCGGATCACGACCTCGTGGTCGTAGCCCTCCGGAACCGTCACCGCGTCGGCCGTGTTCGGGGCGACCGGGGTGAAGTCCGTTCCCGGCACGGAGCGCTCCCCACGACGCCCGCCCTTGCCCGCGAGGGCGACGGGCACGCCCGACTCGGCGGCGGCCGTGCCGGACAGGGCCGCGAATCCGGCGGCGGTCGCCGACATCACCGCCGTCGCCTTCAACGCTCCACGCCGGGAGAGCACGCTCTTCGCCACATCGGCGAAGGTGGAGTTGTCGGAGGTGTTGGGGGCGGGGTGCGCGCACGCGTTACCGCAGCGGTACTCGCACGTGACGGCCGAACGGCCGGGGCGGTGGGAGCTCAGCAGGGGCAGCAGACGTCTGGGCTCAGTGGACACACGGCCTCCAGGTCACTCGATCAGGGCAAGCTCCGGTGACGTTAGGTGGGTCAAGCAAGCCCCGGTATGCCTGACGGTGAACATCAAACGAACGGCCTAAACCACTGTCCCCACCATCGTGGTCTCACACATGCTCGGCAGTCACCGTGGGTGCCGAGCGGCGTCCCACCGCGAGCACTCCGGTCGCGACCAGACACAGGACCGCCGCCACCAGGAACGGCGCGTGGGCCGATCCGAACCACTCGGCGACGTGCCCGACCAGCGTCGCGGCGAGCGCACCACCGAGCCAGCGGCAGAAGTTGTACCCCGCACTGGCCACCGGGCGCGGTGCGCCGCTGGCCGACATCGCGGTTCCGGTGAACAACGTGTTGAGGAGCCCGGACACCAGTCCGCTCACGACGATCGCGACGACGAGCACCGGCTTCGCGGGCACGAGCATCACCGCCATCAGGACGCCGTAGCCGAGCACCGCCACGGCGGTCGCGTCGGCCTCCCCGAGCCGAGCGGCCAGCTTCGGCGCCAGCACGACACCGGCCACCGCGACGCACACACCCCAGCCGAAGAACACCAGACCGATGGCGACCGCGCCCCACTGGAGAACGAAGGGCGACCACGCGAGCACCGTGAAGAACGCCGCCGTGTAGCAGGCGGAACCGATCGACACCCGCGCGAGACCGGGGTGCCGCAGCGCCCGCAGCGGATCGGTGAGCCGGACGCGCGGACGCCGGTGCCCGGCGTCGGACTCCAGAAAGACCGCGCACAGCACCAGCGCGACGGCCATGAGCACGCACGTGCCGAAGAAGGGGCCGCGCCACGAGAGGTCGCCGAGCACCGCGCCGAGCAGCGGACCCACCGCGAGCCCGAGCCCCAACGCGGCCTCGTACAGCAGGATCGCGCCCGCCTGGCCTCCGGTGGCCGCACCGACGATGACGGACAACGCGGTGGCGATGAAGAAGGCGTTGCCGAGCCCCCACACGGCCCGCAGTCCGATCAGCTGTTCGATGCTGCCGGCGACACCGCACGCGAGGGTCGCCAGCACGATCAGAGAGAGTCCCACCAGGACCGTCCGCTTGGCCCCGAACCGGGCGCTCGACGCGCTGGTGACGAGCATCGCGAGGACCTGGATCCCCAGGTAGGACGAGAACAGCAGGGTCACCTGCGACGGCGAGGCGTCCAGCCCCTCCGCGATCGACAACAGGATCGGGTCGACGAGACCGATGCCCATGAACGCGATGACCGCCGCGAAGGCGGTGATCCACACCTGCCTGGGCTGGCCTTTGACGGCGGAGAACAGGGTCGAATGACGTTGAGCACTCACAGCTGGAGACATCCCTCGCACGCATCGGAGCAGCTCACGACCAACGGGCCGCGACAGATTCCTTAGGCATGCTAAGGGAAGTAGTTAGCCGTGACAACCATTTCGCGGGTCACACCGACAAGCGGGTCACACCGACAAGAAGGAAGGCCACCTCGCACACGGCGAGATGGCCTTCACGACACGTCGAGAAGCGCTCAGCGCTCCAAGCCCCCCTGGATGAACTTCTCCACCGCGTCCCGCGCGGTCGAGTCGTCGTACTGCTCCGGCGGCGACTTCATGAAGTACGACGAGGCCGACAGCAGCGGACCGCCCACACCCCGGTCCTTGGCGATCTTGGCCGCACGCACGGCATCGATGATGATGCCGGCCGAGTTCGGCGAGTCCCAGACCTCCAGCTTGTACTCCAGGTTCAGCGGCACGTCACCGAAGGCGCGCCCCTCCAACCGCACGTAGGCCCACTTGCGGTCGTCGAGCCACTGCACGTAGTCCGACGGCCCCACGTGCACGTTCGCCTTGCCGAGGTCGCGCTCGATCTGCGAGGTGACGGCCTGAGTCTTGGAGATCTTCTTCGACTCCAGCCGCTCCAACTCCTTCATGTTCTTGAAGTCCATGTTGCCGCCCACGTTGAGCTGCATGGTGCGGTCGAGCTGGACACCCCGGTCCTCGAACAACTTCGCCATCACCCGGTGGGTGATGGTGGCGCCCACCTGCGACTTGATGTCGTCACCCACGATCGGCACGCCCGCCTGCTCGAACTTCGCGGCCCACTCCGGATCGGACGCGATGAAGACGGGAATGGCGTTGACGAACGCCACCCCGGCGTCGAGAGCGGCCTGGGCGTAGAACTTCGACGCCTCGGAGGACCCCACCGGCAGATACGACACGAGGACGTCCACCTCGGCGGCACGCAGAGCCTCGACGACGTCGACGGGCTTCTCGTCCGACTCGTGGATCGTCTCCTGGTAGAAGCGGCCCAGACCGTCGAGCGTGTGCCCGCGCTGCACCGTCACGCCGAGCGGCGGGACGTCGCAGATCTTGATGGTGTTGTTCTCGCTGGCGAGGATCGCCTCCGAGAGGTCCTGGCCCACCTTCTTCGCGTCCACGTCGAAGGCCGCAACGAATTCCACGTCACCCACGTGGTAGTCGCCGAACTGAACGTGCATCAGTCCGGGCACGCGCGAGTTCGGGTCGGCGTCGCGGTAGTAATGGACCCCCTGAACAAGCGACGCCGCGCAGTTGCCGACGCCAACGATGGCTACCTTTACGCGGCGGTTCTCGCCCATGCCGGTATCTCCTTACTAGTCATTGCTGAGTACTGACGCCGAGCGGCGATGAGGGAATCAGCTCTGCTGTCCCCGCTGCTCGGCCTGTTCGTGCGCGATCAGCTCGTTGAGCCAACGCACCTCCCGCTCGCTGGCCTCCAGCCCGAGCTGGTGCAGCTCACGGGTGTAGCGGTCGATCTTCTCCTCGGCCCTGGCCAACGCTGCCCGCAGACCTTCGCGACGCTCCTCGACACGGCGGCGCCTGCCCTCCAAGATCCGCATCCGCACGTCGGCCGGTGTCCGGGAGAAGAAGGTCAGGTGGACCCCGAACCCCTCGTCGTCCCAGGTCTGCGGACCGGCGTCGGCGAGCAGTTCGGAGAACCGCTCCTTGCCCTCGGCGGTCAGCTTGTAGACCCGCTTGGCGCGACGGTTCCAGCCGGTGGTGCTCTCCGCCGGTTCCTCCACGATCAACCCTGCGCGCAGCAACCGCCGCAGAGTCGGGTAGAGCGAGCCGTAGGAGAACGTGCGGACCATGCCGAGCGTCTCGTGCAAACGCTTGCGCAACACGTACCCGTGCATCGGCGCCTCGTGCAGCAGCCCCAGGATCGCGAGCTCCAGCACAGTGCACCTCCTCACGGGAACGTCGAGCGCCTCACTCGGCGTTGGTGTCGGTGGGCCGCCATCATTCAAGTACCCAACCTACCGCGCATTTATATCGAGCCGATACATCGAAGTGGTGCAACTAACCTCGCCGCCCACCAACACGGGGAGCGTTGTTCACCGAATCGTTATCTTGACAGTCGGCGTGTCCGGGCCGTCACCGAACGTCCCGACGCCGAGGCCGGGCCCTCGATTCCGGGAAAACCCGTACGCTGTCAACGTGCGAAACCAGCGGCAGGTCGTCGACTACGCGCTCCAGAGGCGCGCGGTGCTGGCCGAGTACTACTCGGGTCGGGTCAGCACCCTCGATGTCTGCGATGCCACTCCGTACCTGCTCAGGGCGGCCAAGTTCCACGGCACGCCCAGCGAGCAGGCGTGCCCTGTGTGCCGCCACGAGGCCCTGACCGACGTCGCCTGGGTCTACGGCGACGAGCTCCGCCACGTCGCCGGCTCCGCGAGGGCGCCGGAGGAACTCGACCGAATGGCCGATCGCTTCAGCGAGTTCACCGTCTACGTGGTGGAGGTGTGCCGGTCGTGTGGCTGGAACCATCTCCTCAAGTCATACGTCTCCGGAACCGGGGACCCGCATCCGCCGTCCCGGAGGACCGCGGGGCAGTGACACACAACACGGGCTGCACACTTGTTGCCACATTCGACGCCGCCACGCACGTAGGTTCGGTTCGCAGAACGGCGTGTCAACAGGCGCCGATCTGGGAGGGTCTTGAGTGAACGACCAGGGAAACCACCACTGGCCTGAGGAGGAGCCGGGGGATCGACGCCCCGGCCCCGAGGGGGCCGGCAGGTCCGCCGGACCCCAGTGGCCGACGGGTGACGAGCGTCCGCGCGCCCCACGCCCCCCGGAACGCCGCCCCGGCCCGCC
>NZ_CM001466.1:2916581-2927693 GCF_000231055.2 Saccharomonospora azurea NA-128
CGCGAGCCCGAGCTCATCACCCACCGCGCCTACAACGGCACCGCCGACGGGCCCGGCGGGTACGACCGGTTCGACGGCGACGGATTCGACGGATTCGATGACGGCATCCACGACCGTGCCCGGGCCGAGAACCACGAGACCGGTCTCGACTCCGATCCCGACGGCGCCCCGGCCCCGAAGAAGAAGGGCAAGGCCGCGCTGACCCCGGCACAACGGCGCAAACGCCGCTGGAAGATCATCCGGCGCAGCATCTACGCCTTCGTCGGCCTGTTCTTCGTGCTTCCCGCCATCGCGTTCGCCGTCACCTACTTCCTCGTCGACGTCCCCTCGCCCAGCGACGTGGCCAAGGACCAGGCGAAGGTCGTGACGTACTACTACGCCGACGGCGAGACGGAGATGGGCCGCGACGTCCCCCCGGACGGCGGCAACCGCATCCTGCTCAAGCCCCACGAGATCCCGGACCACGTGAAGCACGCCGTCTACGCGGCCGAGGACTCCACGTTCGAGACCAACCCCGGCTTCGACATCACGGGCATCCTGCGCGCGGTGTACAACCAGGTCACCGGCGGTGTCGGCGGTGGTTCCACCATCACCCAGCAGTACGTGAAGGTGGCCACCCAGAACGACGACTACTCGATCACGCGGAAGTGGACCGAGATCGTCAAGGCGTTCAAGATGAACAACGAGCAGAGCAAGAAGGAGATCATCACCGCCTACCTGAACACCATCTACTTCGGTCGCGGGGCGAACGGGATCGAGACGGCCGCGCAGGCGTACTACGGCAAGTCCGCGCGCGACATCAACGCGTCCGAGGCAGCGCTGCTGGCGGGGATGATCCAGCAGCCCGGCCGGGTCGACATGCCGGAGGTCCGCGAGAAGCGCTGGAACTACGTCATGGACCGGATGGTGGCCAACGGCTGGCTGACCCAGGAGGAGCGGGACGCCGCGCAGGTGCCCCAACTCATCGACGAGGAGGAGTACAGGCCCGAGGCGATCACCGGCCCCGAGAAGTTCATCGAGCGGAAGGTGAAGCAGGAACTCGAGGCCAAGGGCTATCCCGAGGAGAAGCTCCAGTCCGGCGGTTACCGCGTCTACCTGACGATCGACCAGCACGCCCAGGAGGCCGCCGAGCAGGCGGTGCAGCAGGTCATGGAGGGGGAGGACGAGAAGCTGCAGGAGGCACTCGTCGCCGTCGACCCCAAGACCGGCGCCGTGCGGGCCTACTACGGTGGTCCACACGACCCCGACGTGCCCGGTGGTCAGTACGACTGGGCGTCGGCGCAGCGCAACCCCGGGTCGTCGTTCAAGCCGTTCGACCTCGTCGCCCTGCTGAAGAAGGGCAAGGGTCTCGGCGAGACCTACGACGGCAGTGCCGTAAGGATGTTCGGCGACCGTCCCGTGAGGAACGCCAACGGCACCGACTGCGGACCGAACTGCACGGTCGAGGAAGCCATGAAGCTCTCGATCAACACGGTGTTCTTCGACATCGTCGTGAACGAGGTGGGTCCGCAGGCCGTCATCGACGCGGCGACCGAGGCGGGCATTCCCGAGAAGGGCGACGGAGCCAACCCCATGCCCACCATGCCGACCCTCGACGGCAACATCTCCATCGGCGGTGGTGACACGATGGTCTCGCCGCTGCACATGGCCTCCGCCTACGCCACCTTCGCCGACGACGGCTTGCGGCACGAGACACACTTCGTGGCGAAGCTGACGACGTCGGACGGCGAGGTCGTCTTCGACGAGACGTCCGACGTCGCCACCGAGGGCGAGCCGGCGTTCTCGAGCGACCCGGCCGAGAGCAAGCAGATCGCGGGCAACGTCACCAAGTCCCTCATTCCCGTGCTGGAGTACTCCGAGTTGACCTGCGCCGGCGGGCACGCCTGTGCGGGCAAGACCGGTACGCACCAGTACGTGGGCGCGAACGGCGAGAAGAGCGACGAGAACGCCGAGGCCTGGATGGTGGGCTACAGCCCGCAAATCTCCGCCGCGGTGTGGGTCGGCACGGGCCGGAACGAACCCATCCGCAACGCACAGGGCGGGCGCGTCTACGGCAGCGGGCTTCCGGGAGAGATCTGGAAGCAGTTCATGGACACCTACCACGAAGGCAAACCGATCACCGAGTTCCCCGCGGTGGAGCCCATCGGCAAGATTCCCACGACTCCGGCTCCGGAGCCTCCGCCCGAGACGCCGGAGTCGACCGAAGCGACCACCGAGACCTCGACCGAGTCCGAGGAGCCGACCCAGGAGTCGCCGACCACGGAGCCCAGCGAGTCGGAGGGCCCGCCCTTCGGCACGATGCCCGGCGGTCCGCCCGACCCCACGGACGACGACGATGACGACGACGGCGGCGGCTGGTTCGGTCGGGGACGCGGCGACAACGGCAACAGCGGCAACAACGGCAACAACGGGGACTGACCGACGGGTCGCGAGCGGATGAGCTAGGACACGTAACATTCGCGACGTGTCCAGCGATAGTCATGGCTCGTCTTCCGCTCCGACACCCGACACCGCGTCGCTGGACGTTGCGCAGCGGGAGATCCCGAGCTGGTCCGAACCTCTCGCGGAGGCGGCCACCCGGCCCCTCGGCGGGCCGCTGGGCACACACGCCGCCGTGGGCAGGCACTGGTTCTGGACCCCGCTGCGGGTCTGCCTGCTGTTGGCCGTCGTCGGTCTGACCGCGGGCTGGTTCGGCAAGGCCGCCTGCATCCAGCAGTACGTCACCGACGACGGCAGCACCGAGCTCGACTGGCGGTCGGGCAGGCAGTACGTGGCGATGTGCTACTCGGACGTCGTCCCGCTGTACACCGCCGAGCGGCTCGACGAACCCGACGCCTTCCCCTACGCCACGAGCTGGGTGGAGAACGAGGGCACCGAGCACGAGCAGGTCCGGTACATGGAGTACCCCGTGCTGAGCGGCCTGTTCCAGTGGGTCAACGCCAAGCTCACGCACGCCTGGACCGCTGCGGCGGAGTCGGGCTGGCTCCCCACGGCCCTGCCGGTGGCAATCTATTTCAACCTCACCGCGTTCTTCCTGTCGGCGGCCTGGCTCGTCACCGTCTGGGCCGTCGCCCGGACGGCACGGCGCAGGGTGTGGGACGCCGCCATCGCGGCCGTGTCGCCGCTCATGGTGGTGCACGCGTTCACGAACTTCGACACGCTGGCCACCGCGGCGGCGGCCACGGCCCTGCTGGCGTGGTCCCGGCGAAAGCCCGTGCTCGCCGGCGTGCTGCTCGGTGTCGGCGCCGCGGCGAAGCTGTATCCGCTGTTCTTCCTCGGCCCGCTACTGGTGCTCTGCCTCAGAGCGGGCCGGATGCGTGCCTGGGTCCACGCGGCGGGCGCCGCCGCGGGCACCTGGGCCGCCATCAACCTGCCCTTCATGCTGTTCCTGCGCGACGGCTGGTCGGAGTTCTTCCGCCTCAACACGCAGCGGGACATGGACCCGGACTCGCTGTACAACGTCGTGTCCTACTTCACCGGGTGGCAGGGCTTCGACGGTCCGCTGGCCGCGGGCGAGGCTCCGACCGTGCTCAACGCGGTCAGCGGCGTCCTGTTCCTCGGGTTGTGCGCCGGCATCGCGTACGTCGGTCTCTCGGCGCCGCGGCGGCCGCGGGTCGCGCAGTTGTGCTTCCTCGTCGTGGCCGCGTTCCTGCTGACGAACAAGGTGTGGAGTCCGCAGTACTCGCTGTGGCTGGTGCCGCTCGCCGTGCTGGCCCTGCCGCGCTGGCGGCTGCTGCTCGGCTGGATGCTGATCGACGCTCTGGTGTGGGCGCCGCGGATGTTCTACTACCTCGGCACCGACAACAAGGGGCTGCCCGAAGGGTGGTTCCTCGGCACGGTCGTCGTCCGCGACATCGTCGTGGTGCTGCTCTGCGTCGTCGTGCTGCGCGAGATCCACCGCCCCGCCCGCGACGTGGTGCGCGTCGCGGGAGTGGACGATCCCACCGGCGGTGTGCTGGACGGGGCGCACGACGCGTTCGTGCTGCGCCGCCCCCGGTGGCCCCGCCGCCTCGGCCGTTCCACCGTCGCTCACGCCGCGGAGAGCCGGGAACGCAGGAACTCGATGTCGGCCGCCTGACCGTCCTGGGGCGTCTCCACGATCACCGGCGCTCCCGCCTCCCTGGCCACCTCGACCAGCAGGTCCGGGTCGATCGTGCCTTCGCCGCCGACGACGTTCGCGTGGCGGTCGCGCTGGGAGCCGTGCTCGTCACGCGAGTTGTTGAGGTGCACGAGGTCGATCCGGCCCGTGATCGCCCGGACGCGTTCGACGGCCTCCGCCAGATCCCACCCCGCCGCGTACGCGTGGCAGGTGTCCAGGCAGAACCCCGCACCGAAATCGGCGACCTCGTCCCACAGCCGCGCGAGGACGTCCAGGTCGCGCGCCATGGCACCCTCGCCGCCCGCCGTGTTCTCGATGAACAGGGGGACACCGAATCCACCCTGGTCCTCCTGCCTCTGGAAGAGCTTGCGCCAGTTCGCCAGCCCCTCGGCGGGCTCCTCGCCCTTGCGGACGTGACCACCGTGCACGATCAGTCCCCGCGCCCCCGTCTCCGCCGCCGCCGCGGCGTGCTGCGCGACGGTCTTGCGGGACGGGATCCGGATGCGGTTGTTCAACGACGCGACGTTCAGCACGTACGGCGCGTGGATGTAGATCCCCACCCCGGCGTCGGCCAGCTGCGCCGCCTGCGGATGCGGTTGCGGCTTCTTCCAACTCTGTGGATCCGCGAGGAAGAACTGCACGGTTTCGGCAGTGCGTTCCCGGGCGGCCGAAAAAGGATCATCATCACGGACGTGCGCGCCGATCTGCATCACTCGAGCGTAACGATTCACGGTCCACGAAATCGAGTACCGTGACCGTGTCCCAGACAATTCACGAAGATCGTATCGACGAAAAAGGGCGGGACAGAGACCGCACCCGAGAGTGAGGGCGACACGGCTCATGGACAGCGGGCATCGGCAGTTCAGGCGTATCGGCTCGACCGGACTGGCACTGACAGCGGCGGCCGCACTGGTGTTCCCCGGCAGCGCCGCGGCCGAGGAGAAGGACATCATCACCGCAGGTCACTGCACTGACAAGGCGGCGAACGAGAAGCACGGGGACGACTCGTCCGCTCCGCGCGCGACCCCGACGCGGACCACCGATCCGGACGACGACACCGACGACACCGACGACACCGACGGTGTCGACGGCGCCGAGAGCGGCGACAGGCCCGCCTCCCTCTCCCTGACCGGAACGCTCGATCTTCGCGGATTCGACGCGCTGGCCGGACTGCTCTGCAACACGAAAAACGGTGCCGTCGACTCACTCGTGCGACCGATCGTGGAGGACGACGAAACAACATCTCCCGAAATGGGTGACACCCCGGGGAGTGGTTTCGACGAAAACGGATCGGGCGATGAGATCACGCCCGAGTCGGACACCGATGAGGAAACGACCACCGCCACTCCCGATTCGCTCGCGGAACAGTCGCCCGCGGGTCCCACGGGGACCCCGCCCGACACCGGAGCCGACGGCGGCGGCTGGGGCGGGGTGAGCCCCGGCCGGACACCGGGCGCCCTCGACGTGCCGCCCACCTCACCGGAGCACGAAAGCACCTTCAGCGCGGTCCCGCACGACCCGCGTGCGGCGGAGGACCCCAACTCCACCAAGGCCTCCGAGCGCCTGCCCCTGCTGCTCGCCGTCCTGTCGCTGGTCCTCGTGGCCTCCGCGCTCGCACACACCTGGGCCCGGCGGACCCTTCTGCGCTGAACTCGCCGAAACCACACCCGGTGCCGCCGCTGTCGTCGAGCTCACTCCCGACCTCTGAGTCACCGCGTCACCTCCCCGTGTCATCGTCGTTGTCCTCACCGACGGCAAGTACGCCAAGGCAGCCGGACAGCGCCGATCGGCAGTGCCGATCCCGACGCCGACCGCGGCCCGACGGCCGACAAGGGAGGACCCTTTCGTGCGGATCAGCTCCACCGCTTTCACCGGGAGGACCCGCCGGACGATCGCCTCGATGGCGGTGGCGGCGACCGTCGCCGGCACGGCGGTCCTGACCGCGGGCACGGCCTCGGCCGCCACCGTGACGGCCGACAACTGCACCTCGGTGATCGGCGGGCGGGTCGGCGACACGGTGCTCGTCGACGGTGCCGCGGTGTCCGAGCTGGTTCGGCAGGGCGCCGAGGAAGCCCGGACCATCGTGGTGGTCCACCACCTCACGATCTGGCCCAACCATCTGGCACGGAAGGTCGAGAAGGAAGAACTCGAGGTCGGCACCGTCCCCGACCGCCCCACCAGCGTCCTCGACGGTGACGTCATCGCCTCCGCCGTGCGGGACGCGCTGGAGGGCAGGGCCGGGCTCGGCGCACTGCCGTCGACGCAGGAGACGACGCTCGACACCATCGCCGACCGCGTCGCCGAAGCCTGTTCGCTGACGGTCGAGGCCACCAACCCGACGAAGCCGGAGGCGTCCCCGCACTCACCGGGCACATCCGCACCGGACTCGGGCGCGGGAAGTCCCGGCGAGCGCGCCGGCAAGGACGGCGTCCCGACGTCCGAGGAACACGACGCCACGTCCGGCGACGGCGGGCTCCAGACGACCGGGGACAGCAGGGCCGAACGCCGCAGCTACGGCGACATCCCCGTCGCCGAGGCGCCGGACGCGGGCATCTCCGTTCCCGAGGACCTGCGCTACGGCCCCGGCAGCGGCCTGCCCGGCGAGCTGACCAGCCCCCGGTACGGCGTGGTCGGAGACGATGCCGGCAACAGCGCACACGGCGGCGCCGACCTGCGGGACGCGGGCGAGGCCGAAACCCTCGCCGCGCAGGACCAGCGGCAGGCGGTCCAGCTTCCGATGCTGCTCGCCGTGGTCGCGTTGGCCGCCGTCACCGCGGGCCTGGTCCGCAGTTGGGTGCTGCGCCGCGCCGCGTGAGACTTCCCCGAACTCCTCGGCGGGGCGGAAACGGCCAGGTCGGACGCCGCGGCTAGACTCGGCTCGACAACCCTCCTGTCACGGACAGTCCGTGACCGCTCAAGCCCGTAGGAGGTGAGTGGTTGTGTCACGCCATTACGAGGTCATGGTGATCCTCGACCCGTCGCTCGACGAGCGCACCGTCGCTCCGACCCTGGAGAACTTCCTCCAGGTCATCCGCTCGTCCGGTGGCAACGTGGAGAAGGTCGACGTGTGGGGCCGTCGTCGGCTGGCCTACGAGATCGGCAAGAACGCCGAGGGCATCTACGCCGTCCTCGACCTCGTCAGCGACTCGGACGCGGTGAAGGAGCTCGACCGTCAGCTGTCGCTCCAGGAGACCGTGCTGCGCACCAAGGTCGTCCGCAAGCGCGCGCCGCGCGGCGCGAAGAAGGCCGCCAAGGCCGCCGCGAAGGCCTGATCGTCGATGGCCGGAGACACCATCATCACAGTGGTCGGCAACCTCACCGCCGACCCCGAGCTGCGGTTCACGCCGTCCGGTGCCGCGGTCGCGAACTTCACGGTCGCGTCCACGCCGCGCATGTTCGACCGCCAGACCGGCGAGTGGAAGGACGGCGAAGCGCTCTTCCTCCGCTGCAACATCTGGCGCCAGGCCGCTGAGAACGTCGCCGAGTCCCTCACGAGGGGCGCCCGGGTCATCGTTCAGGGCCGCCTGAAGCAGCGCTCGTTCGAGACGAAGGAAGGCGAGAAGCGCACGGTCGTCGAGCTCGAAGTCGACGAGATCGGGCCGTCCCTGCGCTACGCCACGGCGAAGGTCAACAAGGTCAGCCGCGGCAGCGGCGGCGGCGGATTCGGTGGCGGCAGCAGCGCTCCGGCCGACGACCCGTGGGGCTCCGCGCCTCCGGCGGGCGGCGGGGGCGGCTTCTCCGACGAACCGCCGTTCTGACGCCTCGACCGAACCAACCACACCGACGTTCCCCAGGAGTACATCGTGGCGAAGCCACCAGTTCGCAAGCCGAAGAAGAAGGTCTGCGTGTTCTGCAAGGCCGAGAAGCAGGGCCACCCCGAGCTGATCGACTACAAGGACACCAACATGCTGCGGAAGTACATCTCCGACCGCGGCAAGATCCGCGCCCGTCGCGTCACGGGCAACTGCAGCCAGCACCAGCGCGACGTCGCGACCGCCGTCAAGAACTCGCGTGAGATGGCGCTGCTGCCCTACACGTCCACGGCTCGCTGAGGAGGAAGTCAGACATGGCAAAGATCATCCTGACGACCGACGTGGCGAACCTGGGCGGCCCCGGCGACATCGTCGAGGTCAAGGACGGCTACGCCCGCAACTACCTGCTGCCGCGGGGCCTCGCCATCACGGCGACGAAGGGCGCGGAGAAGAACATCCGCACCATCCGGCGGACGCAGGAGGCGCGGCGCATCCGCGACCTCGACCACGCCAAGGAGATCCGCTCCACCCTGGAGAAGCTCGGCACCGTCCAGGTCAAGGGCAAGGCCGCCGAGGGCTCGAAGAAGCTCTTCGGCTCCATCACCCCGGCCGACATCGTCGGTGCCATCTCCTCCGCCGGTGGTCCGCAGCTCGACAAGCGGATCATCGACACCGGCCGGCACATCAAGACGCTGGGCAAGCACCAGGTCGTGGCCCGCCTGCACCCCGAGGTGACGGTGGACCTGCGACTGGAGGTCGTCCCCCAGTAAGGGAAACGATCTTCCTCTCGACAAACGGCGACGGCGGGATTCCCGAAGTGGGGTCCCGCCGTTGCCATTTTGAGATCCAGGACGGGAACCCTGGTGACCCGGACGACGTCGGAGACAACGGGCGGCAAGAGCGCTTGCGCGCAGCGTCTGCCCTGAGCAAACTGCTTCTCACCTCACGGCGTGAAGGGGACAGGGCATGGTCAACGTGGCAATGGACGGCGGCGGCGCCAGTGTGGGCGGAGCCGCCGCGAAGATGATCGCGGTCAGAGCTCCGGCCATCGCCGGTGCACCGGCCCCGAGCAGCGGTGGCTACCGATTCTCCCGCGAGGAGATCGACGGCGTCATCCGCCAGTGGGAGGACCTGCACCGGGACCTCCTCGACGACTACCGCCAGGCCGAAGGCATGGCGCGGGTCCAGCCCCCGGGGTCCGAACCGGCCAGCCAGGACTTCACGTCGTCGGCCAACCCCTCGGGCAAGGCGTTCGCCCAGGCCACCCTCAAGATGATCGACTACGTCGAGAAGTACATCGAGGCGCTGCGCAACGCCCGCGACGGCATCACCACCCGCGAGGACGAGTCGCAGGAGCACATCAGCAGGGTCGGCTCGGGAGTGATGGAGGTATGAGCCGCACGGCCCGTACCTGTGCCGCATTCGCGCTGCTCGTCGGTGCCTCCGTGCTGACCTCCTGCGGGGACGGCTCCGACGCGGCCCCGACCCCGGCGCCGTCCGAGTCCGCCGAGTCCTCCGGTTCCCCGTCGTCGAGCCCGCAGGGCGGGGCTCCGACGGTGTCGAACCCCCTCGACGCGGCATCGCTGTCGGCGGACCCCTGCGCCGCCTTGTCGGCGAAGCAGCTCGCGGAACTCGGCCTTGCCGAGGGCGAGACCCGACCGAACGAGCAGTTCGAGGGGGAGGCCTGCCGGTGGCAGGCAACGGAGGAGAGCCTCGACTCCGTCGACGTCACGGCACTGGACAACACCGACGGGCTGGGCGGCGTCTACGCGACGAAGGACCAGAACGACTACTTCGAACCCACCGAGGTCGCCGGTTACCCGGCCGTCTACTCGGGCCTCATCGACGCCAGAGACTCGGGCACGTGCAACCTGTGGGTCGGCGTCAACGACCAGACCGTGCTCCACATCCTGACGAACCTCGCGTCGGCGGACTCAGCCGACGCGTCGTGTGGCTTCGCCGCCGACGTCGCCGAGTCGACCATCAGCACCCTGGGGGGTTGATCACATGCCGTTGTTCCTGGTTCCCATCGTCGTCGGTGCCGCGGCCGGCGCTGGTACGGCCAGCTACCTCACGCGCGAGGAGGCCGGCGACTACTCGGCCGACGCGGGCGGCCGTCAGCTCGACGCCCACCAGATCTACCAGCAGCTCCGCGCGGGCGACAGCGGCAGTTCGCTGATGATGGGCCGCGAGTCCGCCGGCACGCTGAAGAACAACTTCGCCCAGCGCGTCAGCCAGATGGACACGCTCGCCAAGCGGATGGACGAGGCGTGGCAGGGCGACTCCGCCGAGGCCGCCAAGGCGGGCGCCCACCCGCTGAAGCAGTGGCTGCAGGACTCGGAGGTCAAGCTGCACGAGAGCGACAACACCATGTCGTCGCAGCTCGACGCCTACAGCACGGTGCTCTCGCAGGTTCAGCCGGTGCCCGCTCAGCCGCCGGAGAGCAGCTTCCTGAACGACATCACGCCGTGGACGACCGACACCGACCGGGCCATCCAGCAGTACAACGCCATGGCCCAGGCCAACGTCGAGGCCTACAACGCCTACTACTCGGTGAGCAACGCCAACGGCCACTCGATGCCGCAGTACACCACCGTCGACGGCGAGTTCGGTGACGTCGAGGTCGACGGCGGCGGCTCCGGTGGGGGCGGTGGTACCGGTGCAGGTACCGGTGGTGGCGGCTATCCCGGTGGTGGCGGCTATCCCGGTGGTGGCGGCGGCAGCGGGGGCGGTGGCGTGCCCGACGGAAGCTATCCCGGCGGCGGTGTCGGGGGCGGCGGCGTGCCGGGTGGCAGCTACCCCGGTGGCGGCGGCGGTGGCGGCGGCGTCCCCGGCGGAAGCTACCCCGGCGGAAGCTACCCCGGCGGCACCTACCCGGGGGGCAGCTATCCCGGCGGGACCACGCCCGGTGGCAGCTATCCCGGCGGCGGCGCGTACCCCGGTATCGGGCCTGGCTTCGTCAATCCCGGTGAGCCGGACGACAGCACGAACGCCTCGCGCTTCGTGCCCACGGCACCGGGCACGGACTTCACGCCGATCGGCGGCGGTGGCGGCGGGATCCCGTCCTCGAACCTTCCGGGCGGTGGCTCGGGAGGCGGCGGCCTCGGCCCGGGTGGCGGCACGGGTGCTCTCGGTGCAGGTGGGGTAGCCGGTGGTGCGCTGGGTGCCGGTGCGTTCGGCGCGGGTTCTCCGGGTGCGGCCACTGGTGCGGCCTCTCCGGGCGCCGCGTCCGGCATGGCCGGACGCGCGGCGATGGGCGGC
>NZ_CM001466.1:2927793-2937611 GCF_000231055.2 Saccharomonospora azurea NA-128
TCGCTGTTCGGAAGCGACGAGCTCACGGCCCCGCCCGTCATCGGCGAGTAGTCCGCTCGCCTCACCCACGGCCTGCGGGCCGGCCCACCTCGTCCTACCTCGTCCTACCTAGTCCGACCTCGGAGAAGGAGCGGGAAGCACCGTGCTGGAACAGCAGGTGAGCATGTCGACGTCCACGATGCTCACCCTCATTCGCCGCATCGGCGCCGAACCCCACACCGTGCTCGCGAGCACGCCGACGTGGGAGGACGAGAGGGCCAGGAAGCGCAGCGACGAGCGGGCCGACGTCGAGTTGGCCCGCCTCGGGCTGCACGACGGCCGGGCCGTGCACCCGGGGTTGCTGGCCATGGTGGAGGCGATCGCACGTCCGGCGCTGGAGTACTACGCGTGGGTCAACGGCGGCGTCGAGGACCGGGCGTTGAACTACACCGTGCTGGCGGGCACGAGCTCCGGCACCGCGTTCGTGCTGGTGCGCCACTCCGATGCCGACGTGGTGGCCGTCGGCTCGATCCATCCTCACGAGCTGCTGGAGAACTTCGTCGCGCAGCTGCCGAACTTCGCCCCCGGCCGCGGACAGCCCGTGCACGTGCCCAAGAGCGTGATCTCGGGGGACCGGCCACGCAGGGAGTTCGACGGCGAGAACTTCTCCGTGATGTCGAACGGGCGGCGGAGTCCCACGGGTGACGCCGCCGCGGAGATCCGCCGGATTCTCGCGCTGCCGAGGCTCGGCGGCGGCAGCCTGTACGTCGCGGGCCGGAACCGGGCCGGCAGGCGGGAACGCGTCGAACGCCCGGTGAACTACATCGACACCGCGGAGGGCCGTTGGCTCACCGAGGAGGTGCCGGGCAGCGGCGAGCCCGCCATCGCCTTCACCCCGGCCACTCCGCACCTGCTCGCCGAGCGGTTACGGAACGCACAGAGCCGCCTTCCCGTCACCTGATTTCGCTCCACCCGTTCAGCCCAATGTCCAGCTACTGAACGCTGGGTCACGTTGTCCACAGGCACGGCCCGGGGTCGCGTGCGGCCTCGGGCCGCGACACGCCGACGGGCGTGTTTCCCGCGACACGCCGAGAAATCTCCCACAAAGTTCTCCACAGGTTATCCACAGGGTTTGACCTGCATCTTTCCGAAAACGGACATGACTTGTCCCCAAGTTATCCACAGATTTCCACAGGCCTGTGGTTGGTTGGGCCCAGTCATCCCCAAGTTATCCACAGGTGCATCCACAGGCTGGATTGCAATGGTCCGTCCGAGCGATCTAGCGTGCCTGCGGACGCGCCGAACCGCGGGCCGTGCGAGCCCGCCCTCCGCACGCCGTCCTGGCCTAGACTGTCGAACAGGTGTTCGACCCTCTGTCGACCTTTCAGGAGGTGCCTGCACCAGTGGCGATCACCGACGACCGCAGCCCCGCGTTCACCGCCGAGACCGGTGGGTTCGAGCGCCAGCCGCCCCAGGACATCGCGGCGGAGCAGTCGGTGCTCGGTGGGATGCTGCTCTCCAAGGACGCGATCGCCGACGTCGTCGAGGTGCTGCGCCCCGGCGACTTCTACCGTCCCGCGCACCAGGCCGTCTACGACTGCATCCTCGACCTCTACGGGCGGGGCGAGCCCGCCGACCCGATCACGGTGTCGGCGGAGCTGGAACGTCGCGGCGAG
This sequence comes from Saccharomonospora azurea NA-128, assembly GCF_000231055.2. Classification (GTDB taxonomy): domain Bacteria; phylum Actinomycetota; class Actinomycetes; order Mycobacteriales; family Pseudonocardiaceae; genus Saccharomonospora; species Saccharomonospora azurea. The sequence goes on from NZ_CM001466.1 coordinate 2,929,449, forward strand.
CTGACCCGCGTCGGCGGAGCTCCGTACCTCCACACGCTGATCGCCACCGTGCCCACGGCCGCGAACGCCGGGTACTACGCGCGCATCGTCGCGGAGAAGGCCATCCTGCGCAGGCTCGTCGAGGCCGGCACCCGCATCGTGCAGTACGGGTACGGAGCCGACAACAACGACGGCGGCGACATCAACGAGGTCGTCGACCGGGCCCAGTCGGCGATCTACGAGGTCACCGAACGGCGCACCAGCGAGGACTACGTCGCGCTGGAGGAGCTTCTCCAGCCGACGATGGACGAAATCGACGCCATCGCGTCGCGAGGCGGCGTCTCGCTGGGCATCCCCACGGGCTTCACGGACCTTGACGAGGTGACGAACGGGCTGCACCCGGGACAGATGATCATCATCGCCGCCCGGCCCGGTGTCGGGAAGTCGACGCTCGGGCTGGACTTCGCCCGGTCGTGTTCCATCAAGCACGGCATGACCAGCGCGATCTTCTCCCTGGAGATGAGCCGCACCGAGATCGTCATGCGCATGCTGTCGGCCGAAGCGAAGATCAGGCTCGCCGACATGCGCGGTGGGCGGATGACGGACGACGACTGGACCCGGCTGGCCAGGCGGATGAGCGAGATCAGCGAGGCCCCGCTGTTCATCGACGACTCGCCGAACCTGACGATGATGGAGATCCGCGCGAAGGCGCGCAGGCTCAAACAGCGCAACGACCTGAAGTTGGTCGTGGTCGACTACATGCAGCTGATGACGTCCGGCAAGCGGGTCGAATCGCGTCAGCAGGAGGTGTCGGAGTTCTCCCGGCAGTTGAAGCTTCTGGCCAAGGAACTGGAAGTTCCGGTGGTGGCGATCAGCCAGCTGAACCGTGGTCCCGAACAGCGCACCGACAAGCGCCCGATGCTGGCCGACCTGCGTGAGAGTGGTTGTCTCACCGCTGCGACACGGTTGCTGCGGGCCGATACCGGCGCCGAGGTGAGCTTCGGCGAGTTGATGCGCACGGGTGAGCGGCCGATAGTGTGGTCGTTGGACGAGCGGATGCGGTTGGTCGCACGCCCGATCACCAACGTCTTTTCCAGCGGTGTCAAGGAAGTCTTCAAGGTCCGCTTGGCCTCCGGCCGCGAGATCGAGGCCACAGGCAACCATCCGATGCTGACGGTCGACGGCTGGTCTCCGCTCCGGCAACTGTCGATCGGTTCGCGCGTGGCGGTTCCCCGTCGCACCCCGGAGCCCCTCGCCATCGAGCTGCTTCCGCAGGCGGAAGTGATCATGCTTGCGCACCTGATCGGCGATGGCTCGTTCGTGAAGCGGCAACCGATCCGCTACGCCTCGACCGACGAGGAGAACCTGCGGGCGGTCAGCGACGCCGCGAAGCACTTCGGCGTCACGGCTGTCCGCGACGAATACACCGCAGCGAGGGTGACGACGTTGCGTCTGCCCGCGCCGTACCACCTCACACATGGCAAGCGAAACCCGATCGCCGCGTGGCTGGACGAGTTGGGCCTGTTCGGCCTCCGCAGTCACGAGAAGTTCGTACCCGAGCGGATCTTCTCCCTGCCGAAGGAACAGATTGCGCTGTTTCTGCGGCACATCTGGGCGACCGACGGCTCCGTAGGGTGGGACGAGACGGCGGGGCAGGCCCGACTGTACTACGCGACGACCAGCCGACGGCTTGCTGACGACATCGTGCGCCTGCTGGCCCGCATCGACGTGTTCGCCCGGATCAAGCGGACGACGAAGTCCGGATACCGGGTGTGCTACCACGTACTCGTCTACGGCGCGGAGAACCAGCTCGCCTTCCTGGAGCAGGCAGGTTGCCACGGTGCTCGGGCGCTACGGGCCGAAGTAGCCAAGAACAAGCTGCGGGCGATCACCGGCAATACCAACCTCGACACGGTGCCGAAGGAGGTGTGGTCACGGGTCCGCGAGCTGTTGTCGGTCCGCTCAATGACACACCGGGACTTCGCCGAGCGGATGGACACCCCGTTCTGCGGGTCCACGATGTGGAAACACGCTCCCAGCCGGACCCGCCTTGCGAAGGCGGCCGCCGTGCTGAACGACGCGGAGCTGGACATGCTGGCCACCAACGACGTGTTCTGGGACGAGATCGTCGAGATCACCAGCCTCGGTGAGCAGCAGGTCTACGATGCCACCGTCGATCAAACACACAACTTCGTGGCCAACGGCATCGTCTTGCACAACTCGCTGGAGCAGGACGCCGACATGGTGATGCTCATCCACCGCCCCGACGCGTGGGAGCGCGACGACCCGCGCGCGGGTGAGGCCGACCTGATCCTGGCCAAGCACCGTGCGGGTCCCACGAGCACCATCAGCGTGGCCCACCAGCTGCACTACAGCCGGTTCACCGACCTCGCTCACGACTGACACCCACGAGCCTTCGGGGTTTGAAGCTTTTTCCGCAATGGCGCAGCTCGTTCTCGGAAAAGCTTCACAAAGCAGTTCAATGACACACTCGAAGGATCGAGATCGGATCTTTCGGAGGGACTGCTCACATGGATGTCGAGGACGTGGTGCGTCACATCGTCGAGTCGTACGAGGGGGTGCACAGCGTCGAGCACGGTGGCGACTGGTTCTTCTTCTACGGACCCGACGGTGACGTGGACATGACCCGAACGTTTCCGTTCGCGACGGTCGTGACGGGCGACCACGGCGAGACCGTGTCGAACCTGGCCGCCGACGGCGCGTACCGGTTGAACCTGGGGCTGACGAAGGCGAGCTACGTCGAGCGGTTCGGCCCACCGCCGACCGAACGGGACGACGCGGGCGTGCTCCGCACCGGCGCCGACTACGCGGCGCGCGACCGGCTCGTGCCGAATCCGTTCTACGCGTCGCAGTACTGGGTGGGCGTGGTGAACCCGAGCCGGAGGACCTTCGACGACGAGGTGCGCCCGCTTCTCGACGAGGCGTACGGGTTCGCGGTCCGCAAGCACGACAACCGGGCGGCGAGGGCCGAGCGCTGACCCGGTCTCACCCGAGCGCCAGCCCGGCCTCGCGCAGGGCCTGCTCGGTGCGCAACCGTTCGATGTCCCGTTCGAAGCCTTCACCGAAGTCGTCGAGGTGGTGCGCGACGCCGACCGACCGGCAGGCCTGGTCGAGCAGGGCGTCGTAGGCGGCGGTCGTCGCGCGGCGCCGGACCAGCGGTGTGCCCGGCTCGAACGTGACGAGCGTCCGGCGCACCCGGCGCAGGTCCTCGGCGATGCGTTCGACGGGCAGGTGGGTCGGTGCGGGCGCGCGCGCCCGCCGTGCCCGGATCGCCGCGACCACGCGCGGCACCTCCGAGACGGCAGCGAAGAGCAGCGTGGGAGTCACCACGACGCCGAGGTAGATCAGGACGTTCCCGGCCATGCCTCATGGTAGGCGCGCCGTCGACGCCGGCACACGGGCTCGCGCCGCGACTATCCTGGTGATTGAAGTTTCAACCTTCAAGGAGTCGACATGGCCGCCCGCATGCCCGTCCTGTACCTGAGCCACGGCGCTCCCCCGCTCGCCGACGACCCCACCTGGACGCGCGAGCTGTCCGGCTGGTCCGCCGACCTTCCCCGCCCGAAGGCGATCCTCGTCGTGTCGGCGCACTGGGAGGAGGCCCCGTTGACCATCGGAGCCACCACGACCGTGCCGCTGGTGTACGACTTCTGGGGCTTCCCCGAGCGGTACTACCGCGTGACCTACCCCGCGCCCGGCGCGCCCGAGCTCGCCGACCGGATCGAACGCTTGCTGCGCAGCACCGACACCCCGGTGCACCGGGACCCGACGCGCGGCCTCGACCACGGTGCCTACGTGCCGCTGGTCGAGATGTTCCCGAAGGCCGACATCCCGGTCCTGCAGATCTCGATGCCCTCGCTCGACCCGACCGTGCTCTACGACTTCGGACGCAAGCTCGCACCGCTGCGCGACGAGGGCGTGCTGATCATCGGGAGCGGCTTCTTCACCCACAACCTGAGTGCGATGCGCACCGGTGTCGACGGGCCCCCGCCGTCGTGGTCGGCGGAGTTCGACCACTGGGGTGCGGAGACCCTGGCCGCGGGTGACGTGGACGCCGTTCTCGACTTCGCGAACAAGGCGCCCGCCGCCTCGCTCGCGCACCCGCGCACCGAGCACTTCGCCCCGCTGTTCGTGTCGCTGGGCGCCCAGTCCACCGGACCCGCGCCGCGCACCGTCATCGACGGCTACTGGTACGGACTGGCGAAGCGCTCGCTGCAGCTCGACTGACACGCGTGTCGGGCCGCGAGCCGCCCCTACCACCACCGGCCGACCCGATACGGTGGCCACGTGAGCGAGTCGGAACACGGAGTTGGGGGCCGTCACGGCCGCGCGAAACGCACGGTGCCCGTGCTGTCGGACGACACGGACGTCACCAACTGGGTGCCCAAGGGGCTGAGGGTCAGTGCCGCCCTGTCGTGGCGGTTCCTCGTCGTCATGGCGGCGCTCTACGTGGTCGTGTGGATCGTCGGCTACCTGTCCTTCGTCGTCGTGCCGGTGGCGATCGCGCTGCTGCTCGCGGCTCTGCTCGCGCCCGCCGTCCAGCGGCTCACGGTGCTGATGCCGAAACCGCTCGCGGCGGCCGTCGTGCTGATCGGCGGGCTCGGCGTACTCGGAGGCCTGCTCACCTTCGTCATCATCGAGTTCACGGGCGGCCTTCCCGAGCTGCAGAACCAGCTGAACCGAAGCCTCGACCAGGTCAAGGACTGGTTGATCAACGGTCCGCTGCACCTGCGTGAGACGCAGATCGTCGAGTTCGTCAACAGCGCGGTCGAGTTCCTCCAGAAGAACCAGGCGTCCATCGCGGACAGCGCGCTGACCACGGCGGGCACGGTCGGGGAAATCCTGACCGGCTTCCTGCTCACCCTCTTCGTGCTGATCTTCTTCCTGGTGAACGGCGAGGAGATCTGGCAGTTCCTCACGCGCGGCATCCCCGAGTTCGCGCGCGGCCGCTTCGACAGGGCGGGTCGCCGCGGCTTCGCCTCGCTGGTGAGCTACGTGCGCGCGACCGCGGCGGTGGCCGTGGTGGACGGCGTGGGCATCGGCATCGGCCTGTGGATCGTCGGCGTTCCGCTGGTGTTCCCGCTGGCCACGCTGGTCTTCCTCGGTGCGTTCATCCCCATCGTCGGGGCGGTCGTGACCGGCGCCGTCGCCGTGCTGGTGGCGCTCGTGACCAACGGCTTCGTGACCGCGCTCATCGTGCTCGCCATCGTCGTGGGCGTGATGCAGCTCGAAAGCCACGTGCTGCAACCGCTGTTGCTGGGCCGAGCCGTCCGCCTCCACCCGCTGGCCGTCATCCTCGCCATCACGGCGGGCATGACGACGGCGGGCATTCCCGGCGCGCTGCTGTCGGTGCCGCTGCTCGCCGTGCTGAACTCCGGCATCAAGTCGCTGATGCACGATCGCGAACCGCAACCGGACGACGGGGACGCCCCGAACGGGGACGACTCCCGGCGGGACGAGTCCCCCGAGGAGCCGAGGGCCGGACGGCGGGAGCCCGACCTGGTATGACCACCTCCCCGTCGTCGTTGCGGGACCCGGTGACACCGCTGTGGTACGGCGCCGTCGTCCTGCGTTGGGTGACTCTCGGCTTCGCGCTCGGTGCCCTGCTCGTGCACCTCGACGGCTACGTCCGGCCCTGGCTCGCCTGGACGGCGCTGGGCGCCATGGTGGTGTGGACGTGTGTGTCGAGCCTCGGCTACCTGCGCCCCGGGGGCCGCACGCCGTGGCTGGTGGTCCTCGACGTCCTCGTGACCTGCGGCATCATGCTCACCTCGCCGTTCGTGCTGTCCGACGTCCAGTACGAGGAGCTCGCGCCGCTGATCACCACGGTCTGGGCCGCCGTGCCGCCGGTCGCGGCGGGAGCGCGGTTCGGCGCCGTCGGCGGGGTTACGGGAGGTCTGGTCCTGACCGTGTGCACCGCCGTGGCGCGGCTGGACGTCGACCTGGACGTGGCCCGCGACGGTGTCCTGCTCACCGCCAGCGGCCTGCTCATCGGCGTCACGGCCACCACCGCCCGCCGGTCACAGGCGGCGTTGGCGCGCGCCATGCGCACGGAGGCCGCCACCGCCGAGCGGGAGCGCCTCGCCCGCTCCATCCACGACAGCGTGCTCCAGGTGCTGGCACGGGTGCGCAGGCGCGGTTCCGAACTGGGCGGCGAAGCCGCCGAACTGGCCCGCCTCGCGGGAGAACAGGAGATCGCGTTACGCGCGCTCGTCACCACCGAACCCGCCGGTGCGTCGGACAGCGACACGGCCGACCTGCGCTCGGCACTCCAACTGCTGTCCACCTCCCGCGTGCAGATCGCGGCACCGGCGGGGGAGGTCACGATGCCGTCGAACGCCGTCGACGAGCTCGTGGCCGCGGTACGGGAAGCGCTGTCCAACGTCGAGAAACACGCGGGGCCGGAGGCGAAGGCCTGGGTCCTGCTGGAGGACTTGGGGGAAGAGATCGTGTTGACCGTCAGGGACGACGGCCCCGGCATACCGTCGGGCAGGCTCGAACAGGCGCTCGTGGAGGGACACCTCGGTGTCGCGCAGTCGATCCGAGGCCGCGTCGCCGAGCTGGGCGGGACGTGCACGCTCGTGACCGCCCCGGGTGAGGGCACCGAATGGGAGCTCCGCGTCCCGCGGCCGAAACCAGGAGGGAGAGCCCGATGACGGTGTCGGTGATGATCGTCGACGATCACCCCATCTGGCGCGACGGCGTCGCCAGGGACCTCGCCGAACACGGCTTCGACGTCAAGGCCACCGCGCCCGACGCCGACGCGGCGACCCGCATCGCCCGCGCCGTGCGCCCCGACGTGGTGCTCATGGACATCAACCTCGGCAGCACCTCGGGCGTCGACGCGACCCGGGCGATCACCGGGGAACTACCGGACACGCGGGTGCTGGTGCTCTCGGCCAGCGGCGAGCACAACGACGTCCTCCAGGCCGTGAAGGCCGGGGCGTCGGGCTACCTCGTGAAGTCGGCCTCCGTGGCGGAGCTGGTGGACGCCGTCCGCCGCACGTCGGAGGGCGATCCCGTGTTCACCGCCGGGCTCGCGGGCATGGTGCTCGGTGAGTACCGCCGCATGGCCGACGCCCCGACGGCGGGTGAGCCGCCACCGCGACTGACCGAGCGGGAGACGGAGGTCCTGCGGCTCGTCGCCAAGGGACTCACCGCCAAGCAGATCGCCGATCGGCTCGTGATCTCGCACCGCACCGTGGAGAACCACGTGCAGTCCACGCTGCGCAAACTCCAGCTCCACAACCGCGTGGAACTCGCCCGCTACGCCATCGAACACGGCCTCGACCGCGACGCCTGAGGACGAACTCGGGGTCGGGTTTCAGGGTTTCTCCGGATCCCCGGAAGGTCCTCCGCTGCCTAGCATCTTCGGTGTGAGCAACGACAACGCCGAGCAGCACCAGCAGGACAGCGCCGAGGCAGGCCTGACCCCGGAACAGCGCAGGTTGCGCGGACTGCGCGTGTCCGACGCGGAGCGCGAACACGTGGTGGAGCTGCTGAAGGCGGCCATCGGCCGGGGCATGCTCACCCTCGACGAGTTCAGCGAGCGGGCCGACACCGCCTACGCGGCACGCACCCGCGGTGAGCTGAACGAGGTGCTCACCGACCTTCCCGGTCTGGTGCACCCGGAGGCTCCGCCGATGCCGGGCTTCGGTCACCCGATGGGCGGGGTGGCCGGGGCCGGGGCGACGATGCCGTCCTCGTTCACCTCCGGGGAGCCGCTGGTGCTGCGGGCCCACGGCTCGACCCTGGTGCGCAAGGGACGGTGGGCCGTGCCCTCGACGCTGGTCGTGCGCAACCGGTACGGCGAGACGCGGCTCGACTTCACCGAGGCGGTGGTGACCAGCGAGGTCGTGCAGGTCGAGATCGACATCAAGTGGGGCGCGGTGCACCTCGTCGTCCCCGACCACGCGGCGGTCGACCTGAACGCGCTGCACGACATCAAGTGGTCGACGATCAGCGACAAGACACGCGGACACGTCGGCACTCCGCAGTTCGTCGTCACCGGGCGCGTGCACGGCGGTTCGCTGAACGTGCGGCACCCGCGCAAGGGGCTGTTCTTCTAGCTCCCCCGGTGCGTCGTGGTGCGCTACTGGACCTCCGCCACCGCGATGCGGGCGGCCGCCGCCGTCGGCGCCGCGAGCGCGGCCTCGGCGGCAC
>NZ_CM001466.1:2937711-2953507 GCF_000231055.2 Saccharomonospora azurea NA-128
CCGGGTTCATGGACAGGCTCGTGATCCCGACGCCCGCGAGCACGCGCGCGAGCAGCGGGTCGGCGGCGGCCTCACCACACACGCCCGCGGGCTTGCCCTTCTCCTTCGCGGCCTCGCCGACCAGCGCGATGAGACGCAGCAGTGCCGGTTGCCACGGATCGTTCAACGCCGCCACCGCGCCCAACTGCCGGTCGGCGGCGAACGTGTACTGCGCGAGGTCGTTCGTCCCGAGCGAGACGAAGTCGACGGCGTCGAACACCTCGCGCGCGGTCAACGCGGCCGACGGCACCTCGATCATCACACCGGCCCGGGACAGCCCTGCCGCCCGCACCCGGCCGGCGAACCAGGCGGCCTCCTCCGCGGTGGCCACCATCGGCGCCATCACGGAGACCTCCGCCCTCGATTCCTCCGCGGCACCCGCGATGGCGGTGAGCTGCCGGTCGAGCACGCCCGTGCGCTCGAAGGACACCCGTAGACCACGCACGCCGAGCGCCGGGTTGGGTTCGTCCTCCTGCGACAGGAACTCCAAAGGCTTGTCCGCACCGGCGTCGAGAGTGCGGACGATGACGGACTTGCCCGCGAACGGACCCAGCACCGCCGCGTAGGCGGCCTGCTGTTCGGCGACGGTGGGCTCGGCGCCCGCGTCGAGGTAGGAGAACTCCGTGCGGAACAGCCCGACGCCCTCGGCCCCGGCTTCCGCGGCCGTCAGCGCGTCGGCGGGTGCGCCGACGTTGGCGAGCACCGCCACCCGGTGGCCGTCGGACGTGGCGCCGACGCCGTTCCACTCGGCCGTACCGGACTCCGTCGCCGTCACCACGGGCGCGGAGGGGTCGACCGGACGCACCTCACCCGTGAGGCCGTCGACGGCCACGGCGTCCGCGTCCATCGTGAGCACACCCTTGGCCGCCACCACGGCGGGAATGCGCAACGACCGGGCGAGGATCGCGGTGTGGCTGGTAGGACCACCCTCCTCGGTGACGAGCGCGAGCACCTTGTCCGGATCCAGCGACGCGGTGTCGGCCGGAGCGAGGTCGCGGGCCACCAGCACGCTCGGCTGTTCGAGGGCGGGCACCCCGGGCGGCTCGATGCCGAGGAGCTCGGCGATGATGCGGTCGCGCACGTCGTGCATGTCGCGGACCCGTTCCGCCATGTAGCCGCCCGCGGACGCCAACGCGGTGGCGAAGTTGTTCGCCGCCTCGTACACGGCGCGTGCCGCCGGGATCCGCTGCGCCGTCACGAGCTGCTCCGCCTGGCTCACCAGCGCGGGATCGGCGGCCATCGCCGCCGTGGTGGTGAGGATCGCGGCGGCGTCACCGCTCGTCCGCTCCGCCGTCGCCTCCAGTCGTGCGGCCACGGCCTGCGCGGCGGGTGCGACGCGGGCCGCCTCCGCGTGGGGGTCGTCCGGTGCCGGCGTGCTCGCCGGCTCCTCGATCGACTCCGTGACCTTCACGACGGGGCCACTCGCACGGCCGGGACTTACCCCGACTCCGGAGAGCTGCGGTTCACGCATGCTGGATCACCCTAGTTCGGCAGTGTCAGTTCGGCAGGGGTGGGATAGGACGGTTGCGCGCCCCGGCGGGTGACCGAGAACGCGGCGACCCGCACGGCGCGTTCCACCGCGTCGGGAAGCGAGCTGTCCTGGGCGAGCGCGAAGGCCAACGCACCGGCGAAGGCGTCACCGGCTCCGGTCGTGTCGACGGCCTCGACGTGAGGAGAGGGCACCTCGCTCACTCGCCCGTCCTCGACGCACACGGCGCCCTGCGCGCCCGCGGTGACCACCGCGGACCGCGGTCCCAGTTCGAGAAGGGCGGGGAGCTCGGAGGTCCGGACCACCGACTCGGCCCCGTCCTTCGACCCGCCGAGCAGCCAGGCCGCCTCGTGCTGGTTGACGAGCAGGACGTCCACGGCGGCGAGTGTGGACTCGGGCAGGGTCACCACGGGCGAGAGGTTGAGGATCGTCCGGGTGCCCGCCTTCGCCGCCGTGGTGATCGCGTGTTCCACGGTGTCGAGCGGGATCTCCAGCGACGCGACCAGCACTTTCGCCTCGGATACGGCGGCGGGGACGTCCTCCGGGCGCAGAGCGCTGTTCGCTCCGGGCGACACGAGGATCGAGTTCTCGCCGTCGGGAGTCACCGTGATGAAGGCCAGCCCCGTGGGCCGCCGCACGACCCGCACGAGGTCGGTGCGCACACCGGACGTCGACAGCGAGTCGAGCAACAGCGAACCATGAGCGTCGTCGCCGACCGCGCCGAGTAGCGCCACCTCGGCCCCCAGCCGGGCCGCCGCGACCGCAGTGTTGGCACCCTTGCCTCCGGGCAGCACCTCGGTGTCCCCGCCGAGCACGGTCTCGCCTCCGGCCGGGCGACGGTCGGCGGCCACCACCAGATCGGCGTTGGCGGACCCGACCACGAGCACCTGTGCAGTCACACCAGCAAGGGTGCCACGGAAGCCGACCGGGCCGCCGACGATTCCGTCCGGGATCACGTCGTCGCCGTCCGGTACGAGACGACGGCTCGACACGGTGCGCTACCGAGTTTGTGCGGATGTGAAGTTCTTTGTAACTTTCACACCCGCCGGTACGACAGGTCGGCGGGAGCCCGCGAAGCTAACCCGTTAGGGTGAAGTTAGTGTCGGTGCGTCACAATACCGCCACGAGGAGTTCTTCACTGGCACCACCGCCTTCGTGCGGGGTGTGTCCGAACTCCCGCGAGGGAGAACGGGCATCGGGTCGCCGGCATCGGTCACGTAGCCCCCCGAGTGATCGGTGCCGGCGGCGCCCGGGCCCGCTCACTTCACCACGTTCACCAACCGCCCGGGCACCACGATGACCTTGCGCGGTTCGGCTCCGTCGAGCAGCGCCACGATCTTCTCGTCCGCCAGGGCGGCCTTCTTCACCGTGTCGTTGTCCGCGTCCGCCGCCACCGAGATCCGCGACCGGACCTTGCCGTTCACCTGGATCGGGTACTCGACGGTCTCGGCCACGAGGTACTTCTCGTCGGCGACCGGGAACGGCCCGTGCACCAGGGACTCGTCGTGACCGAGCCGCGTCCACAGCTCCTCGGCGATGTGCGGGCACAACGGAGCGAGCATCAACACCAGCGGCTCCGCCAGGCCACGCGGCGTCGCCTTCGCCGACCCGTAGGTCTTGGTGACGTAGTTGTTCAGCTCGATGAGCTTCGCCCCCGCCGTGTTGAACCGCAGGTCGGCGTAGTCCTCGCGGACCCCGGCGATCGCCCGGTTCAGCTGGCGCAGGTCCTCCTCGGACAGCTCGGTGTCGGACACCCGCACCTCGCCCGTGGACTCGTCCACGACGAGCCGCCACAGGCGCTGCAGGAACCGCTGTGCACCCACGACGTCCTTCGTGGCCCACGGCCTCGACACGTCGAGCGGGCCCATCGCCATCTCGTAGAAGCGGAAGGTGTCGGCGCCGTAGTTCTCGGCGATCTCGTCAGGAGTGACGACGTTCTTCAGGCTCTTGCCCATCTTGCCGTACTCCTGCTTCACCTCCTCGCCGTTGTGGAAGAACGTGCCGTCCTGCTCGACGACCTCGTCGGCCGGGACGTAGACGCCGCGCGAGTCGGTGTAGGCGTAGGCCTGGATGTAGCCCTGGTTGTAGAGCCTGCGGTACGGCTCCTCCGACGACACGTGCCCCAGGTCGTAGAGGACCTTGTGCCAGAACCGCGAGTACAGCAGGTGCAGCACGCCGTGCTCCACACCGCCGATGTACAGGTCCAGGCCGCCCGGGTCGTCGGGACCGTGCTCCTCGGGACGCGGTCCCATCCAGTAGCGCTCGTTCTCCGGGTCGACGAACCGCTCGTCGTTCTCCGGGTCGATGTAGCGGAGCTGGTACCAGCACGAGCCGGCCCACTGCGGCATCACGTTGGTGTCGCGGCGATAGGTCTTCGGGCCATCGCCCAGGTCGAGCGTCACCTCGACCCAGTCGGTGGCCTTGGCCAGCGGCGGCTCCGGCTCGGTGTCGGCGTCCTCGGGGTCGAACGTCTTCGGCGAGTAGTCGTCGACCTCGGGCAGCACGACCGGCAGCTGGTCCTCCGGCAGCGGGATCGGCGTGCCGTCTTCGTCGTAGACGATGGGGAACGGCTCGCCCCAGTAGCGCTGACGGGCGAACAGCCAGTCGCGCAGCTTGTACTGCACGGTGCCCTCGCCGTGGCCCTTCTCCTCCAGCCACGCGATGATCGTGTTCTTGGCGTCGTCGACGCCCATGCCGTTCAGGCTGATCTCGTCGTTGGCCGAGTTGATCGCGGGCCCGTCGCCGGTGAACGCCTCGCCGTCGAAGTCCTCGCTCGGCTGCACGGTGCGCACGATGTCGAGGCCGAACTTCGTGGCGAAGTCCCAGTCGCGCTGGTCCTGCGCGGGCACGGCCATGATCGCGCCGGTGCCGTAGCCCATCAGCACGTAGTCGGCGACGAACACCGGGATCCGCTGGCCGTTCACCGGGTTCACGGCGTACGCGCCGGTGAACACACCCGTCTTGTCCTTGCTCTCCTGCCGGTCGAGTTCGGACTTGCGCGACGTCTGGCGCCGGTACTCCGCCACCGCGTCCGACGGTGTCGCCGCTCCCCCGGTCCAGCGCTCGTCGACACCCTCGGGCCACGCGCCGGGCACCAGCTCGTCCACCAGCGGGTGCTCCGGCGCCAGCACCATGTACGTGGCACCGAACAGCGTGTCGGGACGCGTGGTGAACACCTCGATGGTGTGCTCACCCGAGCGGAACCGGACGTTCGCACCACGCGAGCGGCCGATCCAGTTCCGCTGCATCGTCTTGATCTTCTCGGGCCAGTCGAGCCGGTCGAGGTCGTCGATCAGCCGGTCGGCGTAGGCGGTGATGCGCATCATCCACTGGCGCAGGTTGCGGCGGAACACCGGGAAGTTGCCGCGCTCCGTGCGCCCGTCCGCGGTGACCTCCTCGTTGGCCACGACCGTGCCCAGCCCGGGAGCCCAGTTCACCGGCGCCTCGGACAGGTACACCAGCCGGTGCGAGTCGATGATCTCCCGCCGTTCCTTGCGCGACAGCTCGTTCCACGGCCGGCCGTCCGGCGTGGACCGCCTGCCCTCGGCGTAGGCCTTCTCCAGCTCGGAGATCGGCCTGGCCTTGTCCTGCTCGGTGTCGTAGTAGGAGTTGAAGATCTGCAGGAAGATCCACTGGGTCCACCGGTAGTACTCGACGTCGGTGGTCGCGATGCGGCGGCGCTCGTCGTGGCCGAGTCCCAGCCTGCGGATCTGCGCCAGGTACCGCTCGATGTTGGCCTCGGTGGTGGTGCGCGGGTGCGTTCCCGTCTGGACGGCGTACTGCTCGGCGGGCAGACCGAACGCGTCGAAGCCCATCGTGTGCAGCACGTTGCGCCCGGTCATGCGGTGATAGCGGGCGTAGACGTCGGTGCCGATGAAGCCCAGAGGATGACCGACGTGCAGTCCCGCGCCCGACGGGTAGGGGAACATGTCCTGCACGAAGAGCTTGTCCGACGGCACCGAGTTCTCCGCGAGAGCACCGACCGGGTTGGGCGCGTGGTACGTGCCGTGCTCGGTCCAGTAGTCCTGCCAGCGCTTCTCGATCTGCCCTGCCAGCTCCGCCGTGTAACGGTGGGTCGGCGTCGCTTCGGTGCCGTCCGTCATCGCGTTTCTCCTTCTGAACCCGCCTCCAGAAACAACACAACCCCCCAAGCCCGAGGGCGTGAGGGGTTCGCCGCGCCGACCCGATCCTGGGGTCAGCGCGGCTCGCTAAGGAGCGAGCGTGCCGTCTTCATCACCCTCATGATAACCGCCCGGCCTGCGTCCTCGTGCCGAAGGGCCTGCGTACGGCGGTGCCGCCGTGGGCAAGAGCACGCCCTCCGCGCCACGTCGTCGCGCGGCGGGTCGTTATCCTGGCAGGCGTGTTCGTGCTCGCGTTGATTCCCGCACTGCTCGGCGTCCTGGTCGGTTGGGGCGGCTTCCTCGGTTGGCGGGAGAAGCTCCCCCGCTCGCGTGGCGCGGGAGTGCGGACCGACGCCACGATGCGCAGTGACGAGGCGTTCCGCGTGGCCAACCGCGTGGCGGCCCTGCCGACGATGGCGGCGGGTGTGGTCGGCGTACTGGCCGGTGTCGCCGCTCTGGCGATGCCCGACACCCTCGGCACCGTCCTCGCGACGACGTTCGGGATCGTCGCCGTGTTCGTGCTCGTGGCCGGTGGCGGCGTCCTCGGACACCGGGCCGCGAGCGCCGTGCCCGCCCCCGTCGAGCCCGCGGGCTGCGGCGGTTGCGCGTGCAGCGGGGGAGGCGGCTGCGGCGTCCTGCGCTGACGACTCACCCCACCGGATCGGGTTCCTCCGCCGGTTCCTCGGTACGGAAGCGGCGTAAGGGCTTGTTGCCCGTCGCCACCACACCGAGTCCCACGAGACACAGCAACCCACCCGAGACCGCGGCGAACGCCGGTGTCGTGATCCCCGCGACCGCACCCGCCCGGAAGTTGCCGAGATCGGGCAGTCCCGCACCCACCACGAACTCCACTCCGCTCACCCGGCCGCGATGCGAGTCCGGTGTCGCGAGCTGCACGAGCGCGCCGCGCGTGACCACGGAGACCGTGTCGGCCGCACCGGCCACCGCGAGGCACGCGAGCGCGAGCCACAACGGCGTCGCGAAGCCGAAGCCCACCAGCGCCACGCCCCACACGGCCGCCGCGACGAGTTGCACGATTCCGAGTCGGCGCAGCCGCGTGAACGACCCGGACAGGAAACCGGCCGTCAGGCCCCCCACGGCGATGGCCGACAGGAAGAACCCGAGCGTCCGAGGATCGCCGCCGAAGCGTTCGTCGTTGAGCGCGGGGAACAACGCGATCGGCATGGCGAGCACGGTGGCGCACACGTCGGTGAGGAACGCGCCCGCGACCACGGGCGTCCGGGCGGCGAAGGTGAGGCCCTGCACCACCGTCGCGGGCCGCACGCGCGTCGTCCCTCCGGAGGGGCGCATCGCGGGCAGGCGCAGGACGCCGTACGCGGCGATCACGAGGCTCGTGGCGTCGGCCGCGTAGCAGGCACCGGACCCCCACGCCCCGGTGACGAGTCCGCCCAGTGCGGGCCCGACGAGCATCGCCGCCTGGAAGCTCAGGTTCGACAGCGCCAGCCCCGCGCCGACCTGCCGCTCCGGCAACAGCGTGACGACGAACGTCCGCCGGGCCGGCGCCCCCAGCGCGGCACAGGCGGACTGCAGACCCACCAGAGCCAGAAGCAAGGAGAACGAACCGAGCTGCGCAAACGCTTGCGCGGCGAGCCCCGCGGCGCCGAGGACCTGCCCCGCGGTGGTCGCGAGCACGAGTCTGCGCCGGTCGAGCGCGTCGGCGAGCACCCCGCCGACGAGACCGCCCACCACCATCGGCAGCGCCTGGGCCAGCCCGACGGCCCCCACCGCCACGGGGTCGCCGGTCAGGTCCCACGACTGCGCCAGCACCGCCACGACGGCGAGCTGGAAACCGAACGACGAGAAGGACGTACTCACCCAGAGCCGGCGGAACGCGGGACTCGTCCGCAACGGCCGGACGTCGAGGACCCGATCCAGCACGCTCACGACGGACGCTGTTCGATCCGGGCGAGCCGCTCGGCGACCCGATCGCGGAACGAGCGTGCGCGCAGCGCCCGCTCCATGTCGCTCACCGCCCGGGCCAGCGAGTACGGCAGTTCCGCGTCCAGTTCGGCGATCGCCTCCTCGGTGGCCCGCCACTCGGCCTCCAGGAACGGCAGCAGTTCCCGGGCGGCGTCGGTGAGCTCGACGACCTTCGTCCGCGCGTCGGAGCCCGGCCGCGTGTCGACCAGGCCCTCGCGGCGCAACACGGCGACGGTCTGACTCATCGCGGAGTGCGTGACGTCGACGGCGGAGGCGAGCTCCCGGATCGTCATCGGCCCTCGCCTGCCGAGCCGGATCAGCGGCATGGTGTGGCGAGGTCGGACGGTGACCCCGCGTTCGGCGTAGAGCCGCGCGAGCTCCGTCTCCATGGCCTCCTGGAGCCGCCGCAGCGGCCGCCAGTAGCCCTCGTCGGCGGTGGGGTCGCTCTCCAACGTCACGACAGCACTGTAACAGTACTTACATAAGCGCTGTTACAACTCGTCGTCTCAGTTGCGCTGCAGGTCACCCGGGTGCGTGGCGAGCAGCGCGGTCGGCAACCCCTGCCTCCGCAGCACGTGACCCCACAGATCGCGCATCGGCGTCGCCAGTACGTCCCCCGGCAACGCGGGCACGATCAACCAGTCACCCCGATCGATCTCCCCGGCGAGCTGCCCCGGGTCCCATCCCGCGTACCCGGCGAAGACCCGCAGGCCACGCACCTTCGCCGCCAGCAGATCGGGGTCGGAATCCAGATCCACGAGAGCCACCGGACCGCGCACCGCGATCACCCCGGGCACCGTCGCGGCCGTCTCCCCCGTGCGCAACGCCGCGAGACACAGCGCCGTCTTCTTCTCCACCGGCCCGCCCACGAACACCGAAGCCGGTTCGGCGACGTGATCGCCCCAGTGCGGCAGCACCTCGTGCACCGCGACCTCGCTCGGCCGATTCAGGACGACTCCGAGCGTGCCCTCGTCCCGATGGTCGATCACGAACACCACCGTGCGACGGAAGTTCGGATCGGACAGCGTGGGGGCAGCGACCAACAGTGTCCCCGGTTCCACCTCGGCGTCTGCGCTCACGCTCCCCATGATCCCACCCGGCGTCACGTCCGACGGCGCGGTATCGGCGCCGCGCCCAGTTCGGCGAACGCGTTAGGCTCCTCGCTCGTGACCACGGCTGGCAACACGGCACCGATCACCGTCACCTCGGCCGACGGCCTCGTGAGCGCCACTCTCGGCCCGCACGGCGAGCTCACCGATCTCGAATTCGCCCCCGACGCGTTCGACCGGACCGACCCCGCGCGGCTCGCCGACACCGTCCTCGACGTCGTCCGTCAGGCCGGGCAGGGCAGGCAGGCGCTGCTCGACCCGCCGACGCGACAACTGGCGCCGGTACGACCTCCGAGACCGACGCCCAGGAGAGCCCGCCGCGCCCGATAAGTTGAGGGCCGGCTCACTCGTTGCTCACATCCGCGGCGCCCTGCCACACCGCCACCCCCACGCACGGTAAAACACGTGTGAAGTCACGGGGGACACACTGACCTAGGGGGAAACCGTGCGTTACCGAGTCGAGGTGGCCGACCGACCCGATGCGTTGTACGCGCTGTGGGACGGTCGGCTCTTCCGCGCCAACCGCTCCACCGCCGACAACACCGTGTTGCTCGTCGTCCTCGAGGGCGAGGAGGCGCCGGAGGGCTTCGACGCCACGTCCGAGGGCAGGCCCGCGAAGGTGGTCCCGGCCCACGAGGCTCCGGCGACGTTCGCCCTGCACACCTACTGCCTCTACGACGACGAGCCCTACCGCGTCGAGCCGCGCTCGACCGATGCCGAACTGACCCTGCGCTGGGACGGCACGGACGAGGCCGTGGCCCGCGAGCTCGGGCTGGCGGGGTTCAGCACGACCACCGACGATCCCGACGCGCTGACGGCCCTGTGGCAGGAGCGGCACGACTTCGCCGAGGAGGGCGAGCCCCGCAGCGAACCCGGCAGCGGCGATGCCGACCTGCTGTTGCGTGCCGTGGGGCAGACGCTGCGGTCGTTCCTTCCCGCGGGCTGGCAACGCGTCGCGGCGCAGTTCCGGCAGCTCGGCGACTTCTCCGAACTCGAGGTCAGGGCCGTGGCCGACGACGTGGTGGTGTCGCTGTCGGCACCGCCCGCGCTGGGGCAGCTGTTCTCGCAGCTGCGTTCGGCGATGTACACGCCGGACGCGGGCACGTGGTTCCAGGGCACCTACACGCTCGACTCGGCCGGGAACTTCGACTTCGACCACGATTCCGTCAACGAACCGGCCTGGCGCCTCGGCCCGGACGAGCGCAGGACGGCCGCGAGCTACGACGTCGAGCTGCGGTACTACCCGAGGAAGTCCGCGCCGGACTGGCTCGCCGCGAAAGCGGGACTGCCGCTGGACGTGCGCTTCCGGCACGCGAGGGTCGTCGACAGCCACGCGCCGGGGGAGAAGCCGGTGGTCAACCGGACGCCCGTCCCGCAGGAGCAGGTGCGCGACATCCTGAACTACCTGTACCGCGCACCGGTGGTGCACACCAAGCCGGGACCGCTGCCCGACATCTTCGTGCCGGGCCCGCCCAACGTGCCCGACGCCTACCACACCGACGGCACGTGGCTCTGGCCCGCGGCCGTACCGCACTACCTGCGCAAGTACGGCGTGCCGCCGGAGCCGGAACTGCTCGACCACATCCGGGCCGCCGGGTTCGCCGTGCCGTACGTGGAGCCGCACGTCCGGGCCACGGCGGAGGCGGACGTCCTCGGTGCTCCCCGCCCGCCGCGGTCGGCGCGCGAGGTGAGCCGCCCCGACCCGGTGAGGGCGGTGGCCCGCGGGGAGGAGCCACACCGGCCCCTGCGGGCCTCGGAGGTGTTGCGCCTGACGCGCGAGCGCCTGGCCGAGCTCGGGGTGGCCGAGACCGCCTACCGCATCGGCGACGCCGTCGACGGCGCGTGGTGTCTGCGCCGCACCGCCCAGGGATGGGAGGTCGCCCGCCACGCCGACGGCCGGCCGGTCGAGCCGCGCTACTTCCGCGAGGTCCAGGTCGCGGCCGAAGCGCTGGTGGGGGCACTGCTGCTGTTTCCCGGCCGGGCGCATCCCGGTGAGGCGGCCAGTCCCGCCGACGGCGGAGCACCGGACGCGGCGTCGCAGGTCACGGACTGGCCCATCCTGCCGCTGCGGGGCGAACCGCCGCTCACCTTCTTCGAGCGCAAGCGTTTGCTCACCCTTCCGGCCGGCACCCTGGTCGAGCGCTACGGCAACGACTCGGGCAACCTCGTGCACCCGCAGGACACCCCGTTCGCCGAGACCGCCCTGACGTTGGACCGCGAGTTCACCCGACGGCGATACCGCGTCGTGCGGCCGATCGGCGTGCTCGCCGGAGTGCTGCGCCCGTGGGGTCCGCTGCCCGGCGGCGGTGTGGGCTACCTGCTGCCCCGCGCGCTCGCCCAGCACGTCGAGAGCGGAGCCCTCGAACCGCTGGGGTAGTCGCGGCCCGGGCCGGGCCTACTCGCCGGAGGGGTCGGCGGGCCGGTCGGTCGTGTCCGGCACGTCGATCCCCTGCTCGGCGGCCCACCGGCGCAACTCGGCCACGGCCTCGTCGTGGTCGAGGGGCCCGCGGTCCAGCCGCAGCTCCTTGAGGTGCTTCCACGCCTGGCCCACGAGCGGCCCGGGCTTCAGGCCCAGGATGCGCATGATCTCGTTGCCGTCGAGGTCCGGGCGGACCCGCGCGAGGTCCTCCTCCTCGGCGATGCGGGCGATCCGGGCCTCGAGGTCGTCGTACGAGCGCTGCAGCGCCGCGGCCTTGCGCTTGTTGCGCGTGGTGCAGTCGGCCCGCACCAGCTTGTGCAGCTTCGGCAGCAGCTCCCCGGCGTCGGTGACGTACCGGCGCACCGCGGAGTCGGTCCACTCGCCCTTGCCGTAGCCGTGGAACCGCAGGTGGAGGAACACGAGCTGCGAGACGTCGTTGACGACGTCCTTGGGGTAGCGCAACGCCCGCAAACGCTTGCGCACCATCTTGGCCCCGACGACCTCGTGGTGGTGGAAGCTCACCCCGCCACCGGGCTCGAAGCGCCGGGTGGCGGGCTTGCCGATGTCGTGCAGCAATGCCGCGAGCCGCAGCACCAGGTCCGGTTCGAGCCGCGGCTCGTGGTTGGTCTCCAGGTCGATCGCCTGCTCCAGCACGGTCAGCGAGTGCTGGTAGACGTCCTTGTGCTGGTGGTGCTCGTCGATGGCCAGGCGCATCCCGGGCACCTCCGGCAGCACGTACTCGGCCAGCCCCGTGTCCACCATGAGCTCGATGCCCTTGCGCGGGTGTGGGCCGACGATGAGCTTCGACAGCTCCGTCTGCACGCGCTCCGGGGTGATGCGCCGCAGCTCACCCGCCATGTCGGTCATCGCCTTCACGACTCGCGGCGCGGGTTCGAAACCGAGCTGCGAGACGAACCGGGCGGCCCGCAGCATCCGCAACGGATCGTCGGCGAACGACTCCTCGGGCGTCGCCGGAGTGTCGAGCGCCCGCCGCGCGAGCGCCTCCAGCCCGTCGTGCGGGTCGACGAACGTCTTCGTGGAGACCTCGACGGCCATGGCGTTGACCGTGAAGTCCCTGCGCACGAGGTCGCCCTCGATGTCGTCGCCGAACGCGACCTCCGGATTGCGTCCGACGCGGTCGTAGGTGTCGGCGCGGAACGTGGTGATCTCGCACGTGGTGCCGTGTTTGGCCGCCCCCACCGTGCCGAACTCGATACCGGTGTCCCAGACGGCGTCCGCCCAGCCGGAGACGATGCGCTGGATCTGCTCGGGGCGCGCGTCGGTGGTGAAGTCGAGGTCTGTGGAGAGCCGGCCCAGCAGCGCGTCCCGCACGCTCCCGCCCACGAGGTACAGGCGGTGACCGGCGTCCGCGAACCGGGTGGCGAGCTCGTCGGCGATGGGGGAGACACGGAGGAGTTCGGCGACGGCGTTGCGCTTCGCCTCGGTCAGACGCCGTGCGGCACTCGCCTCGCTGTTCCGCTCGTTCACCGTGGTCTGACTGCCCAAGGGTTCCCCTTACTACACGGCCGGATCGACATGGACACGCCAAGCCAGGGTATGCGACGTGCTGTTTGCTCTAGCATCGCAGCATGCCTGGATCGGCTGGTCGCTCTGGCGGCCCGAACCCGGGACGCCGGTCCCGGCGCCGTCGCAGGACTCGGCTGACCACGGTGAACGAAACGTCCGCCGGGGGCCTCGTCGTGGACCCGCAGCGGCGTCACGCGGTGCTGATCGGCCGGTTGGACCGGCACGGCAGACTGCTGTGGTCCCTACCCAAGGGACACATCGAGGACGGCGAGACCACGGAGCAGACCGCAGTGCGTGAGGTGAAGGAGGAAACCGGCATTTCCGCTCACGTACTGCGCGAGCTCGGCACCATCGACTACTGGTTCGTCGCCGAACGACGTCGGGTTCACAAGACCGTCCACCATTTCCTGCTCGAAGCCGACGGCGGGGAGCTCTCCGACGAGGACGTGGAAGTGACCGAGGTCGCGTGGGTTCCGCTGGACGAACTCGAGTCCAGACTCGCCTACTCGGACGAGCGGAAGCTGGTGCGCCGAGCGCGCGAGCTCTTCGAGAAGGACGCACGAACTGATGGGGACTGATGGGCTGATGTGCGACGGGAAGTGCAAGCCGTGAGGAAGCTCGCCGCGTTCGGTCTGGCGCTGGTCTTCCTCGCCGGTCAGGCGTTGTTCGCCACACCGGCGACACCGGGTTCCTCGGGGTGGGCAGGGCTGTCCGGATTGCCCACGGCCGCGGCCGCACCCGAGTCCGACGACGTTCTGCGGGTGCGAGTCGACGAGTTGACCCCCCGCCTGGTGGACACGGGCACCACCGAGGTCACCGTCGTCGCGACCGTGACCAACGTCGGCAAGCGGCCGGTGTCGGACATCGTGGGCCGCATCCAGGCAGGTCAGCGGCAGCCCACGGCGGCGGCGCTCGCGCAGACCCTCGCCGAACCCCCGGCCTCCGAGTCGGGCTGGTCGCCGTGGGTGGGCGTGCCGGGGCGGCTCGCCCCGGGGGAGAAGGCCCGCCTCCGCATCTCCGCGCCGCCCGCGGCGCTCGGGTTGACCGAGCCGGGCGTGTACCCGCTGTTGCTCAACGTCAACGGCACACCGTCCTCCGGGGCCCCGGCCCGCCTCGCGGCCGTGAACCTTCTGATGCCTGTGCTCGGCGACGCCAAGGGCGGGACGTCCACACCTCTCTCGATGCTGTGGCCCATCGCGGCCCGGGAACCGAAGGTGGTCTCCGCCCCGTACGACGGGCAGATCGTGCTCGCCGACGACAGCCTCGCCGGCGAACTCGCCCCGGGTGGACGCCTCCACTCCCTGGTGGCCGCCGCCGAGAGCCGGCGCGGCCACGCCGCCCTCTTCGGCTCGCTCTGCTACGCCGTCGACCCCGACCTGCTGGAGACCGTCACCGCGATGGGGCGGGGCTACCAGGTCCGAACCGCGTCGGGCACCGTCGAGGGCACGGGCAGTGAGAGCGCACGCCAGTGGCTCGACCAGCTGCGCACCCTGGTGCAGGGTCAGTGCGTCATCGAGACGCCGTACGCGGGCGCGGACCTCGCGACGCTCGCGACGGTCGAGTCCGACGTGGACCTGGTCGGCGAGGCGGTGACCAACGGAGCCACGTTCCTCGACGTCCTCAACCTCGGCCCGATGCCCGGCGTGGTGTGGTCGGGCGGCCGTCTGACGCCCTCGGCGCTCAGCGCCGCCGCCGACGCCGGTGCGACCACCGTCATCACCGGTCCGGGCCACACGAGCACCGACGGTGCCTCCGACACCTCCGCGGGTGACTCCGGCGTCGACGTCGTCACCTACGACACCCTCGTGGCGGCCGGGTTCGGTCACGCGACCTCGCGCGGCGGCGGAAGCGGGCAGCCGCGGGTCGCCACGCAGAACGCGGTCGCGGCCGTCGCCCTGCGCGGCGGACTGTCCGACGAGGCGGGCGGTGGACCGGTCCTGATGGCCCCACCGCACAACTGGAACGTGACCGGCGACGACCTCACCGCGATGCTCGACTCGCTGGCCGAGCTGCACGGCAGGCAGCTGGTGCACCCGGTGCCGGTACCCGAGATGCTCGAGACGGGCACCGGCGGCGCGACGCAGAGCGACACCGTCGCGGGCCGGGCCGCCGACACGTCGGCGCGCCCGCTGCCGGACGACCTGGTCTCCACCCTGTCTGACATCGAGTCGACGCTCGCCGACTTCCAGGCCGCCATGTCGGTCGACCCCACCCGGCAGGTCGAACCGGTGAACCTCGTCCGGCCGCTGCACAACGCCGTGATCCGAGCCACCTCGGCGTCGTGGCGCGACACCCGCGCCCAGCGCAAGGCCACCGAAGCCGCCGTCGGGCAGGTACGCCAGCTCACCGGCCGCGTCAGCGTCACCACGCCGTCGCAGCCGGTGTCGCTCGCGTCGGGGTCCAGTCCGCTGCCGGTGACGTTGAGCAACGACCTGCCGGTGGCGGTCACCGTGCGCATCAAACTCACCAACAGCCCGGGACTGCGGCCGTCCAGGATCGAGGACACTCCGCTGGCCGCCAACAGCCGCGTGAGCCGGTTCATCCCCGCCGAGACCCTGCGCTCGGGCCGGTTCATGGTGAACGTGTCACTGACCACGCCCACCGGGACCACGCTGGGTCACGCCGCCCGCATGGAGCTCATGTCGACCGAGTTCGGCGTCGTCACGGTCGTGCTCACCGCCACGGCGGGCGCGGCCCTGGTCTTCCTGTCCGGCCGGCAGATATACCGTCGAGTGAAGACCCGGGGGGAGGAACACGGCTGAGGTTCAGCCGTGAATCCGTCTACCCTGAATCGACGAAGCGGACCATCGACGGATAGGGCACGTGTTGGACGAACAGTCGGGCAACCCGCCCGAGCGTGGGGGCGGGCCCGCGCGTTCGGAGCGCGTGCCTCCTCGACGGCCGGGAGCCATGCCGCAACCGCACCCGAACGGGCCCGTTCCGAACGGCCCCGTCGGAAACGGACCGCCACCGAACGGTCCGCACCAGAACGGGCCGCAGGGCGGGCCGTCGAGCGGACCGGCGAGCGGACCTCTGCCTCGGTACCAACCACCGGGTGACACGCCACCGCCGCCCGGGCGGCGTCCCGCGCCACCCCCATCACCACCACAGGGTGCACCACCGCAAGGCGGTTCGCCCCGGACCCGGCACC
>NZ_CM001466.1:2953607-3090785 GCF_000231055.2 Saccharomonospora azurea NA-128
GGGCGCCCGCCGCAGGGTGGCCCCACCACCTGGTGCCGCACCCGGCGCGCCACCCCCGCCACCGGGAACGCCTCCACGCGGAACGGGGCACGCTCCCCCGGGTGGTCACCCACCGAACCCGCCGGCCGGACCGCACCCCGGAGCACCGTCGGCCGGGCCCAATCCCGTGGCGCCCCGGCGCGGCCGTACCGCACCGCCACGACGTCAACCGGTGAGGCCGTGGCGTCAGGAAGCACAGCGACGCCGACCCGCACCGCCGCCACCGAGGGACAGCGAGCGGACGATCTTCATCCCGCGGGAACGCGGCATCCCCCCGGGGGTGCGCTGGCCCGCGGCCGACCCGGACGTCCTCCGCCCCTACGACGAGCTCGCGACGCGGATGATGCCGCGGATCTCTGCGGAGCCGATCGGGGAACGGCTTCCCGAGGTCCAGCTCGACCGGCCGAAGGACGACCAACAGAAGGCGCCGTCGCTGGCCAAGGCCAGTGGCCGGATGGCCATCGCCACGCTGACCAGCCGCATCACCGGCTTCGCCTGGAAGGTGATGCTGGCGTGGGTGGCCACGCTGGGTGTCCTCTACGACTCCTTCACTGTGGCCAACACCCTGCCGCTCATCATCAACGAGCTCCTGCTCGGCGGTGTGCTGACCAGCGTGGTCGTGCCGCTGCTCGTGCGGTCGCAGGACGACGAGGACGGCGGCGAGGCCTACACCCAACGTCTGCTGACGCTCGCCATCACGGTGCTCGGTGTGGGCACCGTGGTCTCGACCGCGTGTGCGCCGTGGCTGACCGGGCTGCTGATGGACGACACCGGCGACGCCGACCCGCAGCTCGCGACCTGGTTCGCGTACCTGCTGCTGCCGGGTCTGTTGTTCTACGGGCTGTTCGCGGTGCTGTCGGCCATCCTCAACGCCAAGCAGATCTTCGGTCCGGCCCAGTGGGCACCGGTGGTCAACAACCTCGTCATCTTCGCCACGATCGCCGCGTTCGCGGTGGTGCCGGGCGATCCGACGATCGTGCCGACGCAGATGACCGACCCGCAGGTGCTCGTGCTCGGCATCGGCGTGCTCACGGCGATGGTCGCGCAGGCCATGTTCCTCGTGCCCGCGCTGCGTCGTTCGGGCTTCACGTTCCAGTGGCGCTTCGGCCTCGACGAACGGCTGAAGGAGTTCGGCGGACTCGCCGCCTGGATTCTGGGTTACGTCGCCGTGAGCCAGATCGGCATGGTGGTCAACACCCGCGTGCTCACGGGTGGGGCGGCCGGTGGTCCGTCGATCTACTCGAACGCGTGGCTGCTGTTCCAGCTGCCCTACGGCGTCATCGGCGTCTCGCTGCTCACCGCGCTCATGCCGAAGATGAGCCGGGCCGCGGCCGACGGCGATCACCGCAAACTCGTCGGCGACCTGTCGTACGGCTCCCGCATCACCACGATCATGCTGATGCCGGTGTCGGCCGTCATGGCGGTGGCCGGGCCGTCGATCGGTGTGGCCCTGTTCGCCCTCGGCAAGGGGTCGGTGGAGGACGCGGAACGCCTTGGCCAGGCGCTGGCCGTGTCGGCGTTCGGCCTGGTGCCGTACGCGCTCGTGATGCTGCAGATGCGCGTGTTCTACGCCATGAAGGACTCGCGCACTCCGACGCTCATCATGTGCGTGATGACGGCGGTGAAGATCCCGCTGCTGTACCTCGCCGCCTCCGTCCTCGACCCGGTCAACGTGGTGCTCGGCGTGATGATGGTGAACTCGCTGGTCTTCGTGGTCGGCGCCGTCATGGGCCAGGTGTGGCTCTGGGTGAAGCTCGGCAACCTGCGGAGCAGGCGCGTGCTCGGCGTCATCCTGTTCACCGTCGTGGCGAGCGGCCTCGGCGCGCTCGCCGCGGCGCTGGTGGCGCAGCTCGTGCCGAACCTGCTCGGCGACATCGGGACGGCGTGGGTGACGCTCGTCCTGCAGGGCGTCGTCGGCCTCGCGGTGTCCTTCGGGGTGCTGATCGCGTTGAAGGTGGACGAACTCGCGCCCGTGACGCGTCGGATTTCCGGTCTGCTCCGCCGCGGTTAACCCGCTCGGCACGGATGCCACACGGTGACCGGCATCGTTCACGTACCCTTTTCGCAGGCACTGTGTGATGCGGGACAGCAGGGGGAGGGCGACCGAGTGGGCATCCGAACACACGGCGGATCGCTGGCACCCGGCGGGGTCGTCGGCGACGGCCGGTACCGGCTGCTCGCGCAGTTCGGCATCGACGAACGCGTCGGCGCCCATCTGTGGAGAGCCCGGGACGGCCAGCTCCGCAGGGACGTCGCGCTGACCATCCTCGTGGGTGACCCCGCCGACGTGGAAGCCGCTCGGCAGGGTCGGCGGACGCTCGAACGCGCGGCGCATGCGGCGAAGTTCACACATCCCAGCGTCGCCCGCGTTCTCGACGTCCTGACCCTCGGCAACGGCATCAGCTCCAGCGAGGGACTGCTGGGCATCGTCGTGTCCGAGTGGACCAAGGGCACCGACCTCGTCGACCTCGTCCACGAGAAGCGGATCGCGCCGAGTACCGCGGCGAGGATGGTGCAGGCGCTGGCCGAACCCGTCGAACGCGCCCACCAGTCGGGTCTCGTGCTCGGTATCGACCACCCGCAACGGCTGAGGGTGACCCCGGACGGCAGGCTCCGCCTGGCGTTCCCCGCCCCGCCTCCGGCCACGACGCTGCGCGACGACGTCAAGGCACTCGGCGCGGTGCTGTACCTGCTGCTCACGGGCCGGTGGGCGCTTCCCGGCGGCCCGCCCGCGCTTCCCGCCGCACCGCGGGACCCCCAGGGGCAGCCCGTGCCACCGCACGTCCTCGAACCGCGCGTGCCGCAGGAGATGTCGGCGCTCGCGGTGCGCACCATCTCCGACGGCGGCCAGGGCGGCATCCGCACCAGCGCCGCCATCCTGCGCGTTCTGGACAAGGTCGCGTCGGCGGAGGAGCGCACCCGCAAGGAACCCGAGGCCGTCGAACCCGACGGCACGGTGTGGACCACCAAGAAGCCGGTCAAGGACGCC
The DNA here is from genome assembly GCF_000231055.2 of Saccharomonospora azurea NA-128. Lineage (GTDB taxonomy): Bacteria > Actinomycetota > Actinomycetes > Mycobacteriales > Pseudonocardiaceae > Saccharomonospora > Saccharomonospora azurea. The sequence goes on from NZ_CM001466.1 coordinate 2,956,636, forward strand.
GCGCGTCGCCGCAAGCTGGCGCTCGGCGTGAGTGCGCTCGTCATCGCGGCCGTCGCGGCGCTCGCGTGGGTGGGCATGATGGCGATCAGCTTCTTCCGCGACGACCCGCCCTCGGGCCCGCCCGTCAACCTCGCCGAGCAGAGCGCCACCCAGAAGCCCGGGCAGGACGGCGACGGCGACCAGGGCGACGGCGGCGACCAGGGCGGCTCGCTGGGCAGTCCCGTGAAGCCGTCCGAGGTGGCGGTCTTCAATCCCGAGGGCGAGGGCGACGGGGTGGCGGACGCCCCGAAGGCCGTCGACGGCGACGAGAGCACCGCCTGGGAAACCGACGAGTACCGCCAGCAGTTCCCGCTGTTCAAGACGGGTGTGGGACTGCTCGCCTCGTTCGACGACTCCCTCGAACTCGGTGCTGTCCGGATCGTCTCCGACACCCCGGGCACGGAGGTCGAGATCCGGGTCGCCGACTCGGCCCAGCCCGAGCTGGAACAGACCACCACCGTGGCGTCGACCCGGCTGGAGAACGGGACCACCGAGGTGACGCTCGACGAACCCGCCAGCGGGCAGTACGTGCTCATCTGGATCAAGACCCTGGCGGGTGAAGCACCCGAGCTGCAGTCCCGGCTCGCGGAAGTCGCGTTTCTCCCGGTGAACTGAGTCCGTCATGACGGTCGGTGTTCGGGTGACGTCACAGAGGTCGACCGAACGGCGGGTCATCGACTTAGTACGCTCTGGCGGGTGACCGCAGCAGCGCCCACGGACGCCGATCTCATAGCCGCACACGCGGCCGGAGATCCTCACGCCTTCAACGAGCTCGTCCGGAGACATCGCGACCGGATGTGGGCTGTGGCCCTGCGCACAGTCCGCGATCCGGAAGAAGCAGCCGACGCCCTCCAGGACGCGTTCATCTCCGCCTTCCGCGCCGCCTCCAACTTCCGGGCCGAGTCCCAGGTCACGACCTGGCTGCACCGGATCGTGGTGAACGCGTGCCTCGATCGGGTAAGGCGCAGGCAGGCGCGTCCCACGGTGCCGTTGCCGGACACCTCCCACCAGGAACCCGCGGTACCTCGCGACTCCGTGTCGGAGCGCGAGACCCGCCTGGTCATCAAGGACGCACTCGACCAGTTGCCGGAAGAGCAGCGGGTGCCCATCGTGTTGGTGGACGTGGAGGGGTACTCCGTCGCCGAGACGGCCCAGATGCTGGGTATCGCGCAGGGGACCGTGAAGAGCAGGTGCGCCCGAGGCCGGGCGAAACTGGCGAAACTTCTTGGTCATCTACGGAACCCGAGCAACGAGGGTGACGTCCCAACTCACGAAAGCAAACACGGGGAGGGACGATGACGGACGTGAGCAGGGGGCATGGCGGGACCGTCGGCCCCCCATGGTCTGTCGACGTGCTCGCCGACCTGCACGCAGGAGTCTTGGACGAGCAGGACGCGGCCGAACTGTGGCCTCGGGTGAACGCGGACCCGGACGCTCGGGCGATCATCGACGCCCTGGAGTCCACCACGTCCGATCTCTCCGGCTTCGCCGACCTGGACGTCGTGCCCATGCCCGCCGATGTCGCGAGCCGGATCGACGCGGCCCTGGAACGCGAACGGCAAGCGCAGGCACCGGGATCGAGCACGGCTGTGACTCCGCCGACTCAGCCGCCTCAGTCTCCGGCGCAGGGTTCGAACGTCGTGAGCCTCGACGCCGCCCGCGCACGGCGCAACAAGCGCCTCGGCTGGGGCGCCGGGTTCCTGGCCGCCGCGGCAGCCGTGGTCGCGGCCGTCCTCGTCGTGGTGCCCGGCACCGGCACCGACCAGGGCGGGGACAACCTCGCCCAGCCACCCGCGCCGGAGCCGTCGTCCGGAGCCGGGAACGCACCGCCGGTGGCCGTCGACAGCGGCAACGTCTCCGCCGCGATCGGTGACATCAGCGGGGTCCGGGACTTCGGCCCGTTGGAGAACGAGCAGCGCCTCGACGCGTGCCTGGAGGCCAACGGTGTCGATCCCGCCGTGCAACCCGTCGGGTTCCGCCCTGTGACCGTGGACGGTGAGCAGGCCGTCGTCGTGCTGCTCACCACGGGTCAGCGGGGTCAACTGCGGGTACTGGCGCTCGCGCCGGACTGCGGCCCCGAGGACCCCGGCACGTTGATGGACGAGACGGTCGGCCACCAGGGCTGAGCGACACGGGTGCCCTCCGCCGGACGACGCGCCGGGAACAGTCACGCCTACGATGCTGTTGACCAGGGTGAGCAGGCAGTGATCCGACGCGGTTTCTGACGCGTCGAGTGCGGAGGGCGCAGGTGAGCGAAGACATTCGAAACCTCATCATCGTGGGGTCCGGCCCCGCGGGTTACACGGCCGCGGTGTACGCGGCCCGCGCGCAGCTCGAACCGCTGGTGTTCGAGGGCACGCAGTACGGCGGGGCGCTGATGACCACGACCGAGGTCGAGAACTACCCCGGGTTCCGTTCCGGCATCCAGGGGCCCGACCTCATGGAGGAGATGAGGGAGCAGGCGAAGGTCTTCGGCGCCGAACTGCGGCAGGAGGACGTCGAAGAACTCGACCTGACCGGACCCGTGAAGTACGTCACGGCGCACGGCAAGCGGTACGCGGCACGCGCGGTCGTCCTCGCGATGGGCGCCGCGCCGCGGTACCTGCACGTGCCCGGTGAGCAGGAACTGCTCGGCCGCGGCGTCTCGTCGTGTGCGACCTGCGACGGGTTCTTCTTCCGCGACCAGGACATCGCGGTGGTCGGCGGCGGCGACTCGGCGATGGAGGAGGCGCTCTTCCTCACCAAGTTCGCGCGCAACGTCACGATCGTCCACCGTCGTGACGAGTTCCGTGCCTCGAAGATCATGTTGGAGCGTGCGCGCGCCAACGAGAAGATCAAGTGGAAGCTGAACTCGCAGGTCACCGAGGTGCTCGGCGACAACGGCAAGGTGGGCGGTCTGAAGCTGCGCGACACCGTCACCGGCGAGGAGTCCACCCTGGACGTCACCGGCTTCTTCCTCGCCATCGGCCACGACCCCCGCAGCGATCTCGTGCGCGGACAGGTGGAGCTCGACGAGGACGGCTACGTTCTCGCGAAGGGCCGCGGTTCCTACACCAACCTCGACGGCGTCTTCGCCGCGGGCGACCTGGTGGACCGCACCTACCGCCAGGCCATCACGGCGGCGGGCTCCGGCTGCGCGGCCGCCATCGACGCGGAACGCTGGCTCGCCGAGAACGCCGACGTCGCCGAGGCGAACGAAAGTGCCGAACTCGTGGGCGGCGGCTACGCCGCTCGCGCCAACTGACCCCGGTCGAACCACGACAGGAGAGAAGATGACGAACACCGTTGCGGTGACCGACTCGACCTTCGCCGACGAGGTCCTCAAGCACGACAAGCCCGTGCTCGTGGACTTCTGGGCGACGTGGTGCGGACCGTGCAAGATGGTCGCGCCGGTGCTGGAGGAGATCGCCGCCGAGCACGGCGACAAGCTCCGGATCGCGAAGCTCGACACCGACGCGAACCCGAACACGGCCAGGGACTACCAGGTCATGTCCATTCCCACCATGATCCTCTTCCAGGACGGCAAGCCGGTGAAGCAGATCGTGGGAGCGAAGCCGAAGGCAGCGCTGCTGTCCGACCTCGCGGACGTGTTGCAGTAAGGCGACGCGGTCACGAAGATTCGAACCCGGGAAGCGCCCATCCGGTGGCGCTCCCGGGTTTTCTTTCGTTCGGCCATCCGTGTGGGTTATGCGGCGACATAGCCCTTCGTCCTCACGCTCCGTTCGCACGGCACAATAGACGTGGAATAGGCCCCCGGCCGACGAGAATCTGCACAACCAACGAGCGCACTTGGTGCCCAAGGAATAGCGAGGAGTGCATGCGGGTACTCCGCCGCGGCGACACCGGACCGGAAGTCGCCGAGATCAGGTCCATGCTGTCGGCGCTGGAACTCCTTCCGCGCAGCGACGAGGCGAACGGACACGGCTCGACCTTCGACCTGGCGGTCGAACACGCCGTTCGCGCCTTCCAGCAGCAACGCGGGCTCATCACGGACGGGGTGGTCGGCCCGGCCACCTACCGGGCGCTACGCGGCTCGACCTACCACCTCGGCAGCAGGCCGCTGGCGTACCTCGTGTCGTCGCCGGTGCACGGGGATGACGTGTTCGCGCTGCAGGAACGGCTGACCGAGCTGGGCTATGACGCCGGGCGACCGGACGGCGGTTTCGGTCCTCAGACCGAACGTGCCCTGAAGAACTTCCAACGCGACTACGGGCTGGTGGTGGACGGCATCTGTGGGCCGGCGACCGTGCGGGCGTTGCGGCAGCTGTCGCCGCGCGCGCGTGGTGGCCGGCCGGTCTTCCTGCGCGAGCAGGAGCATCTGCGCAGGTCCGGCCCGCGCCTCCGCGGCAAGCGGATCGTCATCGACCCGGGGCACGGTGGTCCCGACCTGGGTGTGTCGGTCGCCGGCGTGAACGAGTCGGCCGTCGTCTGGGATCTGGCTCGCCGCCTGGAGGGCCGGATGAAGGCCACCGGCATGGAGGCGCTCATCTCGCGTGGCCCGGACCACAGCCCGTCGGAGCTGCAGCGCGCCCAGTTCGCCAACGACGCCGGTGCGGACCTCTTCCTCTCGCTGCACTGCGACGGCAACCGATCGCCCCGCGCGCAGGGGGTCGCGAGCTTCCACTTCGGCACCGGCAACGGCACGACGTCGACGGTCGGCGAGTTGCTGGCGGGCTACATCCAGCGGGAGCTCGCGGCCCGCACGGGCCTGCTCGACTGCCGCACCCACCCGAAGACGTGGGACATCTTCACGCGCACCCGCTGCCCCGCGGTACGAGTGGAGATCGGCTACCTGACCAACCCCGACGACCGGGCGCGAATGTCGGATCCGGCGTTCCGCGACGTGGTCGCCGAGGGCATCCTCATCGCGGTGAAACGGCTGTACCTGCTGGGGGAGAACGACCAGCCCACGGGCACCTTCACGTTCGCCGACGTCCTGGCCCACGAACTGCTCAAGACCGAGTGAGCCCGCGCCGGCACTGAACCTGTGCACAACCTGTGGATAACTGGTCGAGTTATCCACAGGTTGTGTGTTGTTCGGACTCCTAAGCGCGGACGGCGCTGGACTCGGCTGTGGTGACGCTCACCTGTCCCAGCAACCGCTCCAACGCGGCCTCGACGTCCGCCTTCCAGGAGATGCCCGCCCGCAGCTCCATCCGCAACCTCGGCCAGCGCGGATGGGGGCGCACGGTCTTGAATCCCACGCTGCGCAGGAAACCGGCGGGCACCACGCACACGTGCTCGTCGCCGGACTCCTCCTCGGTCGCGTCCCCGAACGCCTCGATCGCCCGCACCCCACGGCCCGTCAGGTCGGCGACCACCGCCTGCACGAGCGCCCGCCCGAGACCGCTCCCGCGGAACTCGGGCAGCACGTGGAACGCGGTGAGCAGCACGGCGTCGGCACTCGGCGGTGACGTCGGGAAGGCCGCGGCACGCGGGACGGCGTTCGGCGGGGCGTAGAGCACGAAACCCACCGGGATCTCGCCGCTGTAGACGATCCGGCCGCACGAACCCCATTCGAGCAGCACCGACGACACCCAGGCCTCCTTCTCGACCTCGGTCTCGCCGAACTGCTCCACCTGTTCCCTCAGGTGCGGAGGGACCTCCCAGTACACGCAGCGCCTGCACCGGCGTGGAAGCTGCTCCAGGTTGTCCAGCGTGACGCCCACGACCCGTCGCGGCACAGAACCTCCCCCACGATGAGATGTCTCGCCTGTGATCGAGGCGCACAGCATGTCGACGCCGAAAGCCCCGCCCGAGCATATGGGTCTGTGAGAAGCCCCGCCAAGACCGGAGTACGACGAGGGACTGAAGTTACACTCGAAGACACGCCTTCAGCAGGGATGCCCCGATCGACATGCTTTCTTAGCGAAGCGGAAGCGATGTGTCCATGACTTCCTCCCAGCCGCCGCAGTCGGCGCGGCCGGGCTCCACGCCCAGCCGGCAGAACCTCGATCCGCACCTCGACCGGTACGCCGCGCGCACCGCGGGCATGACGGCGTCCGAGATCCGAGCGCTCTTCGCGGTGGCCAGTCGTCCCGAGGTCGTCTCCCTGGCGGGCGGAATGCCCAACCTGGCCGCCCTGCCGCTCGACTCGCTCTCGACGCAGATGGCGGAGGTCGTCGCCGAGGACGGGCTCGTCGCACTGCAGTACGGCTCCGCGCAGGGCGTGCCGACGCTGCGCGAGCAGATCTGTGACGTCATGGCCATGGAGGGCATCAGTGCCCACCCCGACGACGTCGTGGTGACCGTCGGTTCGCAGATGGGTCTGGACATGGTCACCCGGCTGTTCTGCGACCCCGGTGACGTCGTCATCGCCGAGGGTCCGTCGTACGTCGGCGCGCTCGGCTCCTTCGCCGCCTACCAGGCGAACGTCGTGCACGTCGCCATGGACGACGACGGCCTCGTGCCCGACAACCTCCGTGAGGCGCTTGCCGCGGCCAAGCAGCGCGGTCAACGGGTCAAGTGCCTGTACACCATCCCGAACTTCCACAATCCCGCCGGCGTGACCCTCGCGGTCGACCGCCGCGCCGAGATCGTCGAGATCTGCGCCGAACACGACGTCCTGATCATCGAGGACAACCCGTACGGCCTGCTCGGCTTCGACGGCCAGACCTACCCGTCGCTGCGTTCGATGGCGCCCGAGAACGTCGTGTACCTGGGCTCGTTCTCCAAGACGTTCGCGTCGGGGCTGCGCGTCGGCTGGGTCCTCGCTCCGCACGCCGTGCGCGAGAAGCTCGTGCTCGCCGCCGAGTCGGCCACCCTCTGCCCGCCGACGCTGAACCAGCTCGTGGTGTCGAAGTACCTCGAGACCCACGACTGGAAGGGGCAGATCAAGACCTTCCGCGAGAACTACCGGGAGCGCCGCGACGCGATGCTCTCCGCGCTGGAGCAGCACCTGCCCGCCGGGTGCACGTGGACGCAGCCCGAGGGCGGCTTCTACGTGTGGGTCACGGTGCCCGAAGGGGTCGACACCAAGGCCATGCTGCCCAGGGCGGTGACGGCTCGGGTCGCGTACGCCTCCGGCACCGGCTTCTACGCCGACGGCTTGGGCAGCAGGCAGATGCGCCTGTCGTACTGCTATCCGACACCGGAACGCATCCGGGAGGGCGTCCGCCGGCTCGCCGGGGTGCTGGAGTCCGAAATGGAGCTCATGCGCACCTTCGGTAGCGTGACCACCCGCACCGTGTCGGGTCCGCAGTTCCCGGGCCCCGACACGGCCTGACGTGCCGCGGCGCCGGCCGCGCACGTCCTTCGCCCCACACGTCGAACATCACGAGGAGACCGCGTTGGCCGAGGGTACTGTCGCCGTTCTCGCAGGCGGGCTGTCACACGAGCGAGACGTCTCTCTGCGGTCGGGCCGCAGGCTGTCCGTCGCGTTGCGGGACCAGGGCCTGACGGTGCACGAGTGGGACACCGACTCCGGACTGCTCGAACGGCTGCAGAACGACCGCCCGGACGCCGCCGTCGTCGCCCTGCACGGCGGCGCGGGGGAGAACGGATCGGTGCAGACCATCCTCGAAATGCTCGGTGTGCCGTTCGTGGGGACGAGTTCTCAGGGCTGTCGCAAGGCCTGGGACAAGCCGATCGCGAAGGCGCTCGTGGAGAGCGCCGGCTTCAGCACGCCCCCGTGGGTGTCGTTGCCGCACAGCACGTTCCGCGAACTGGGCGCGCAACCGGTACTCGATGCGATGGTGGAACGACTCGGGCTTCCGCTGCTCCTCAAGCCCGATCAGGGTGGTTCGGCACTGGGCGCCCAGGTCGTGCGCGACGCCGCCGACCTGCCCGCCGCGATGGTGGGGTGCTTCGCCTACGGCGACACCGTGCTCGCCGAGCGTTTCGTCGACGGTGTCGAGGTCGCGGTGGCGGTGGTCGAGCGCGACGGCGGCCCGGAGGCGCTGCCGCCGGTGGAGATCGTTCCGGAGGGCGGCGTCTACGACTACACGGCGCGCTACACGGCGGGGCTCACCGACTTCTTCGCGCCGGCGCGGTTGTCCGACGAGTCGCGGGACGCCGTGCAGGAGCTCGCCGTGCGTGCACACTCGCTGCTGGGACTGCGCGACATCTCCCGCACCGACGCGATCGTCGCGGAGGACGGCACCGTGCACTTCCTCGAAGTGAACTCGTCGCCCGGACTCACGGAGACGTCCACGGTGCCGATGGCGTTCGAAGCCGCCGGGACGTCGCTCGGCGCGGTGTTCACCGACCTCGTGCGGAGGGCTGTCCAGCGGGGCAGTTGATCCGCCATGGGGCGGCGGGCCGCCGTCCCATGGCCGATTCGTCAATCGTCACCGTGACGAAATGACCCGGTGTCATCGGTCGTCGGTTTCCGATGTCCGATTTGCCCCTTTCGGGGACATCAGCGCGACGATCCGTTCCAGATCCTCCACCGAGCCGAACTCGACCACGATCCGGCCCTTACGGCGTCCGACATCCACCTTGACCTTCGTGTCGAACGCGTCGGACAGCCGGTCGGCGAGGGCCTCGACGCCCGGCATCGTGGCCGGCTTGCGAGCCGCCTTCTTGGCCTTGGGCTTCGCCTCGCCCTTCGCGAGGGTGACGGCCTCCTCGGTCGCCCGGACCGACAACCCCTCGGCCACGATGCGCGCCGCGAGCTCCTCCTGGCGGTCGGCGTCCTCCAACGACAGCAGAGCACGGGCGTGTCCTGCCGAGAGCACACCGGCCGCCACGCGCCGCTGCACGGGGAGCGGCAGACGCAGCAGCCGGATCGTGTTCGTGATGACCGGGCGGCTCCGGCCGATCCGGGACGCGAGTTCCTCGTGGGTCACGCCGAACTCGTCGAGCAACTGCTGGTACGCCGCTGCCTCCTCCAGCGGGTTCAGCTGCACCCGGTGGATGTTCTCCAGCAGTGCGTCACGCAGCATCGCCTCGTCCGCAGTGCTGCGGACGATCGCCGGGATCGTCTCCAGACCCGCCTGCTGCGAGGCGCGCAACCGGCGCTCGCCCATGACGAGTTCGTACTCGCCCGGCCCCAGCTGCCGCACCACGATGGGCTGCATGAGCCCGAACTCGCGGATCGAGTGTTCCAGCTCCGCGAGCGCGTCCTGGTCGAACACCTGACGCGGCTGCTTGGGGTTGCGCTTCACCGCGTCGATGGGAACCTCGCGGTACACCGCGCCGGCGACCTCGCCACCCACGGGCTGCACCGCACCGTTGGCGGCGAACCACCCCTTGTCGCCCGGCGCCGGCGCCGGGCGACGTGCGTCGCCCCGACCGGCGTCAGCGGCCGAGTCGACCGGCCCGGTGGGAATCAAGGCGGCCAGGCCGCGGCCGAGCCCCCCTCTGCGTTCGCTCATCGTTGTCGCCCCTTGCTCGATCCACGTTCGGCGACCTCTCGCGCCGCGTCCACGTAACTCATCGCGCCCCGGGAACCCGGGTCGTACGCCAACACCGTCTGGCCGTAGCCAGGCGCCTCCGAAACCTTCACGCTGCGCGGAATCACCGTCTTCAGCACGACGTCCCCGAAGTGCCGACGGACCTCCTGAGTGACCTGGTCGGCCAACTTCGTCCGCCCGTCGTACATCGTCAGCAGGATGGTGGAGACGCTCAAAGACTGGTTGAGATGCCGCTGCACGAGCTCGATGTTGTTGAGCAGCTGCCCCAGACCCTCCAGCGCGTAGTACTCGCACTGGATGGGGATGAGCACCTCGTGTGTCGCCACCAGAGCGTTGACGGTCAGCAGGCCGAGCGAGGGCGGGCAGTCGATGAAGACGTAGTCGACCCCCAACGCGTCGAGTGCTTCCTGGGTCAGCGCCTCCTTCAGCCGCGACTCGCGCTGCGCCATCGACACGAGCTCGATCTCGGCGCCGGCGAGATCGATGGTCGCCGGCACACAGAGGAGATCCTGCGACTGGCTGCTCGCCTGCACCGCGTCGACCAACGACACCTCGCCGAGCAGAAGCTCGTAGATCGACGGGGTCCCGGAACGGTGGTCGACGTCGAGTGCGGTGCTGGCGTTGCCCTGCGGGTCCAGGTCGATGACCAGGGTCCGCACACCGTGAAGCGCGAGCCCCGCCGCGAGGTTCACCGTGCTGGTCGTCTTGCCGACGCCACCCTTCTGGTTCGCGACGGTGATGATGCGTCGCCGCACCGGACGCGGCATGAAGTCGGCATCGGGGTGGAGGACGCGTGCCGCACGCACTGCCTCCTCGGCGATCGGCGTACCACCGAGGCCGGCGTCGGGGGAGGGGCTCATCGGACACCACCCCGCGCCGTCGCGCCGCACTGTTTCACGTGGAACATCCGCCGCTCCGTACTGGTCGTCATTCGCTGCGCCAATCCTCTCAGTGCTTCTTCCGTCCGCGTTTCCGCGCAACTCCGGGCGCGCCCGACTCCACCCGTTCGATGGCAATGACGGTGGTCGGCGTCTCCAGAACGGCCGCGCCGCAGCGCACGATCCTGGGGTCGCCTCCTCCGGCCTTGCGCACGGCAGACCGATCGCGCTCGATCTCCTCGGCTGCCGTCTGCCCCTTCAGCGCGAGCAGCTCTCCCGACGGCTTGACGAGCGGGAGACACCACTGCGCGAGCCTGGCGAGCGGGGCCACCGCTCGGGCGGTGACGACGTCCGCCACGTCGATCCGGCGTCGCACCACCTTCTCCTCCGCGCGGCCGCGCTCGACGCTCACCGAGAGCGCGAGCGTCTCGACCACCTCGGTGAGCCACTCCACCCGGCGAGCCATGGGTTCGAGGAGAACAATATCGAGATCAGGTCGCGCGATGGCGAGAGGTATTCCCGGGAAGCCGGCACCGGAGCCTACGTCGACCACCCGTGCCCCTTCCGGGATGAGCTCGGCGAGCACAGCGGAGTTCAGGACGTGACGGTCCCAGAGGCGATCGACCTCTCGCGGCCCGATCAGGCCGCGCTCCACCCCGTGTGAGGCGAGCATCGCGACGAACTCGGCGGCTGACTCCGCGTGCTCACCGAACACGGTGCGCACTGCGGTCGGCGTCCGTGATTCCAGGTCTTCAGGCTCCAATGACACTCCTCCCGGAACGGCCCTGTTTCACGTGGAACAGGCTGTGCATGATTCTCCCCGACACCGTCCCCCCTCGCCGGTGCCGCCCAGCCGGCCGCGGCCCGTGTTTCACGTGAAACGCAGAGCGGCCCGCCAGGACACACCTGGCGGGCCGCTCCCGCTGAGGAAAAGCTCTGACGCTACTCGGGCTTCACCACGACCCGGCGCTTCGGCTCCTCGCCCTCGCTCTCACTCGTGACGCCGTCGACCGTCGCGACGGCGTCGTGCACGATCTTGCGCTCGAACGGGCTCATCGGCTGCAGGCGGATCTTCTCGCCGGAGTCGCGGACCGACTCCGCGGTGGAGCGACCGATCTCCCGGAGCTCCTCCCGGCGAGCCGCGCGCCACCCCGCGATGTCGAGCATCAGCCGGCTCCGCGTACCGGTCTCCTGCTGCACCGCCAACCGGGTCAGCTCCTGCAGCGCCTCCAGCACGGTGCCGCGCGGGCCGACGAGCTTGTCCAGGTCGTCACCGCCGTCGATGCTCACCACCGCGCGACCGGCTTCGACATCGAGGTCGATGTCGCCGTCGTAGTCGAGGATGTCGAGCAGCCGCTCCAGGTAGTCGCCGGCGATGTCGCCTTCCTGTACCAGAAGGTCCTCGTTGTCGTCAGCGTCACTCACCACCGCAGGCGCGGTGTCGTTCTGTCCCGCACCGACCGCCTCGGCCGTATCGGACATGTCGTGTCTCCCTTCCCGCCCCGCGTCAGCGCCGCTTACGTCCCTGCGTCTTCTTGCCGCCTGTCGGCTTCTGCTGGTTCCCGCCGTTCTTCGCCCAGGCACCACCACGCACGTTGCTGCCGCTGTTCTTCGGGGACTTGCCGTTCTTGGTGTTGTCGCTCGAGTTCTGCTGCTTGGGCTGACCCGCCTTCGGAGCCGGCTTCTGGCCTGGCCGCGGCTTCTGACCCACCTGTGGCTTCTGGCCGACCTGCGGCTTCTGGCCCGGCTTCGGAGCCAGGTCGTCACGCTTCTGCTTGGCGGCTTCCTTCTTGGCTTCCTCTTCCTTGTCGATCCGCGTGTAGACGAAGCGCTGCTGGCCGAGCGTCCACATGTTGTTGGCGAGCCAGTAGATCAACAGACCGATGGGGAAGAAGGCACCGAACACCAACACACCGGCGGGGAAGATCCACAGCGTCAGCTTGTTCATCACCGCGGTCTGCTGCGTGGCCGCGGCCGGGTTCTGTCGAGCAACGGAGTGCCGGGCGGTGAAGTGCGTCGCGACGCTGGCCACGATCATCAGCGGCACCGCGACCGGGGCAACGTCCCACTGCCAGCCGGACTCGCCGCTGCCGCCCATCATGCCGAAGTGGTTGATGGCGTCACCGAGGTTGACGCCGAAGATCTGCGCGTCGACGTAGGACGCCACGTCGTCGGCGTCGAAGAAGTAGTTCGACTCCGCACCCGGACGGAAGTTCCGCAGCACCCAGTTCAGACCGATGAACACCGGGATCTGGAGCAGCATCGGCAGACAGCTGCCCAGCGGGTTGACGCCGTGCTCCTTCTGGAGCCGCTGCATCTCCATCGCCTGACGCTGGCGGTCGTTGGCGTACTTCTTCTGGATCTTCTTGACCTCGGGCGCGAAGTCCTGCATCTTCCGCATCGACCGCACCTGGTTCACGAACGGCTTGAACAGCAGCCCACGGACCGTGAAGGTCAGGAAGATGATGCCCAGGATCCAGGCGATGGCGTTGTCTTCACCGAAGACGAAACCGAAGACCTTGTGCCACACCCAGAGGATGAACGACACAGGGTAGTAGATGAAGTCGAGCACTAGAGCTACTCCTCGGTAGACATACCAGGGCCTTGGTACCGGAAGCTGAACTTCTCGGGAACCGGGTCTCGCCCCGGTGGGGTCCACGGTCCGCAGCGCAGCAACCGGCGCACGGCGAGGTAGGTGCCGCGAGCGGCGCCGAAGCGAGTGAGTGCTTGGGCCGCGTAGGTGCTACAGCTCGGATAGAACCGGCACATCGGGGGAAGGTACGGGGAGATCGCCTTGCGGTAGAAGCGGATCGGCAGCAGCAAGACCCACGCCACCGGCGTGGGCCGGGGTGGCGCACCGGTGTCGTGCTGGTCGACCGGGGTGGTGCCGGCCGAGTGATCTTCATTCACGCCGTGATCCAGTGTTGTCGCGGGACGACGACAGTCCCAGCCGCCGCAGTGCCGCGTCGAGGTCCGCGCCGAGCTCCGCACTCGTGGCGGTAGCGGCCGCAGGAAGTGCTCGAACGACCAACGCACTGCCTTCGGGTAAGGTTCCGAGCCTTTGCGCGACGAGGTGCCGGAGTCGCCGCGTCACCCGGTGTCGGACGACGGAGTTGCCCACAGCCTTGCTCACGACGAAGCCCGCTTTGCGCGGCTGTCCGGGCTCGACGAGTGCGTGCAGCACCAAACGGCGGCGCCCGGTACGGACGCCGCCCCGCATCACGGCACGAAACTCGTCGCTACGCCGCAGACGAGCGTCGGCTGGTAACACGCCGCGCCCCGTCGTCGCAGGCTGCGATGTAATCAGGCGGAGAGCCGGTTGCGGCCCTTGCGACGGCGGGCCGCCAGGATGGCGCGGCCTGCACGCGTCCGCATCCGCAGCCGGAACCCATGGGTCCGCGCGCGACGACGGTTGTTCGGCTGGAAGGTGCGCTTGCTCACGGCAGTCGTTCTCCTGGTCTTGCGGCGATCGGTCGTCGGTGCCTCCGCGACGAGCGACTCGATCCGCGCCCGGCACAGTGAGGCGGGCAGGCGAAGGCGCCGCTGTCAGCGGTAGACCTTACGAGGGTACGCAGTGGCCGCCTGTCCAGCGACACCACCCCCCCTGGTCGGCGGCGACGGCGGGTCCCCGCGCCGCCGTCCGGACGTCGCGTCACCCGTTTGTACAACTGCGCTGGCGGCGTGCCAAAGCCCGTGGTTTCCTTGCCCTCGCGCGCGGCTTGTGGGTACGCCCACAGCTTGTTAGCGTGCCCCTCCTCGGTCGTCACGACCTCGACCGGGGCGGTGATGTCGGCGCCAGGAGTGCAAGACTCGTTCGGGGCGGGAGCGTGGTCCCGCGGGGTGGAGGGTCCGCGGGTCGGGCGTACATTGGTGCACAAGTTGTGGACAACTCTGTGGATACCTGCTGCGCGGGTGGCCACACCGACCTGCCGTGACGCTCCGCCGAGCCGTCGAGGAGGGAAAGGTCGAGGGGAGGGGAGCGGAGCAGCGTGTCTGAGCATCAGCTGAATCTGGCTGTTGTCTGGGAGCAGGTTGTCGCAGAACTCTCCGACGGAACGCTGTCCCCGCAGCAACGTGCGTGGATGCGCGTGACCAGGCCCATCGGGCTGCTGGACGGCACGGCGTTGCTGGCCGCTCCGAGCGACTTCGCCAAAGAGGCCATCGAGCGCGCGCTGCGCGAACCGATCACGTCCGCGCTGTCCCGGCATCTCGGCCGTGAGGTGTCGCTCGCCGTGAAGGTCGACACCACGGAGAGCGCTCCACCTCCTCCGCCGGCGCCGCCGAGCAATCCCGCTCCGGCGAGCCCGCCTCCCGGTCGTTACGGATCGGGCCCGGCCGCCCCGCAGTCGCATCCCGACCGGCCTCCGGTGCCGCCGACCATGCCACCGAGCATGTCGTCGAGCGAGGACACCATCATCATCCCGGCGATCCGGCCGCGCTCCGAGTCCGAGCCCCGGGTTCCCGGCCTTCCCCATCGCACGCACCCGCCGACGATGCCGACGGCCCATCCGCCGCCGCGACCGGGAGGCCCGCCCCAGCCCACGACGACCCATCCCAAGCACTCGGCCGAGAACGACGAGGCCGAGGAAGAGGTCGACGAGGAAGGCGAGGCGCTGGCCGCGGTCCACGAGATCTGGCCGACCTTCTCGGGTCAGCCGATCGCCGGGCAGCCCTACACCGCGCCCGCGCAGCCGCAGACGTCCAAGACGCGGCTGAACGAGAAGTACAACTTCGACACCTTCGTCATCGGCGCGTCGAACCGGTTCGCGCACGCCGCCGCCGTCGCGGTGGCCGAGGCGCCGTCACGCGCCTACAACCCGCTGTTCGTGTGGGGTGAGTCGGGCCTCGGCAAGACTCACCTGCTGCACGCGGTCGGACACTACGCGCAACGACTGTTCCCGGGGATGCGGGTGCGCTACGTGTCGACGGAGGAGTTCACCAACGACTTCATCAACTCGTTGCGTGACGACCGCAAGGTGGCCTTCCAGCGCCGCTACCGCGACATCGACATCCTGCTCGTCGACGACATCCAGTTCCTCGAAGGCAAGGAAGGGACTCAGGAGGAGTTCTTCCACACCTTCAACACGCTGCACAACGCCAACAAGCAGATCGTGGTGTCGTCCGACCGGCCGCCCAAGCGGCTGGAGACGCTCGAGGAACGGCTGCGTACCCGGTTCGAGTGGGGGCTGATCACCGACATCCAGCCGCCGGAACTGGAGACGCGCATCGCGATTCTCCGGAAGAAGGCCGCGCAGGACCGGTTGGCCGTTCCCGGCGAGGTGCTGGAGTTCATCGCGGCACGCATCGAGGCGAACATCCGCGAGCTCGAAGGCGCGCTGATCCGCGTGACGGCGTTCGCGTCGTTGAACCAGCAGCCGGTGGACGTCGGTCTCGCCGAGATAGTTCTGCGCGACCTCATTCCCACCGACGCACAGGCGCCGGAGATCAGCGCGTCCACCATCATGCGGGTGACTGCGGAGTTCTTCGACGTCACGCTGGACGATCTGTGCGGCCCTGGCAAGACGAAGGCGCTGGCAACCGCGCGGCAGATCGCGATGTACCTGTGTCGGGAACTCACCGACATGTCCCTGCCCCGGATCGGCCAGACCTTCGGTGGTCGGGACCACACCACGGTCATGCACGCGGACAAGAAGATCCGCAAGGAGATGGCGGAGCGGCGCCGGATCTACGACCAGGTGCAGGAGCTGACCTCCCGTATCAAGCAACGCGCCCGCCAGTAGACGCAGGCGCCCGCCGGTAGCGGCGGACCTTTCCCCGGGGTTCTCCCGGCTCTCTCAGGCTCTCCCCGCGCGCGTCACAGCCCTTTCCACCTGCCCCGAGGGCGCGGTGAGGCTGCCTCGTCGTCTCTCCGATTCGGATCGAGCTGCTCGAACGAGCGCATCAAGGGGCGCAGCACGGGCGAAACGGTGACGACACGAAAAAAGTCACAGTCGCTGGTTTTCCGAGTTATCCACAGGGTAACCCGATTGGGGATAAGTCTGTGGATACCTGCCCGGACGAGCACCGACATCGAGTTGTCCACACCTATCCACAGCGTTTCCACAGGTAATCCACAGGGTTGCCCACAGTTTCGTCCACAGTGCTCGGTTCATCACCCTTTCCGGTGGTGGACCTGTGTGTGGGCGGTGGACAACCTGGGTACAACTCGGCCGAAATCTGTGGATAGAACTGTGGACAACTTCGCCGAGATGTGGATAGTTCCTTGTTGGCACTCATCCATCCACCGACCCGCCGAGTTGTCCACGGATCCATCACCAGGCTGTCCACACCCCGACACGGCAAGTGACCTGGGGAAACAAGGGTTATCCACACTATCCACAGCCCCTACTACTACGACTGAACTTCTTCTCCCTTTAGAGAGAAAAGAAGAAAAACAGGCTCGGCTTCAAGTTGGGGACAACTCGCCCCGAAGAAGCCCCGAGAAGCTCGGGGGCCGACTCCGGAGAACCCCTGGGCCGAGGTGACGGCGCCGATCGGCACGCTCTACCGTGGGAGTCCACACGTCGGTGTGCTCGGCGGCCGAGGCTGTGGAGGCTGTGGAGGCTGTTGGCGGCTGTTGCCGGTGGTCACCCCCGCAGCGTCGCCGTGCGGACCCACAGGCCTCGCCGGGAGTCATCCACCGGCGGTATGCGATCTCACGAGCTCCAACCGGCTCGGCTGTCGAAAGGATGGGCGCATGAAAATCCGCGTCGAGCGCGACGGGCTTGCCGACGCCGTCGCCTGGGTGGCCCGGAGCCTGCCGTCGAGGCCGCCCGTTCCCGTGCTCGGTGGTGTCCTGCTCGACGCGGGTGGAGACGGCGACGCGCTGACGGTCTCCGGTTTCGACTACGAGGTCTCGGCGACGGTCGGAGTGCCGGCGACGGTCGCCGACCAGGGGCGCACACTCGTGTCGGGTCGGCTCCTCGCCGACATCACGAAGGCGCTGCCCGCCCAGCCGGTGGACATCGCCGTTGAAGGCGCTCGGGCCACCATCACCTGCGGGAACGCCCGATTCAGCCTGCCGACCATGCCGGTCGAGGACTACCCGCAGCTGCCCGCGCAGCCGGAGCTCGCCGGGGAGGTCGCGGGCGACGCGTTCGCCCAGGCGGTCGCCCAGGTGGCCGTCGCTGCGGGCAAGGACGACACCCTCCCGATGCTCACGGGTATGCGGGTCGAGATCACCGGCAGCACGTTGACCCTCGTCGCCACCGACCGGTTCCGGCTCGCGATGAGGGAGTTCAACTGGAAGCCCGCCGACGGCATCGCCGACTCCGCCGTTCTCGTGCCCGCCCGGACGCTGGCCGACGCGGCCAAGGCGCTCGGGTCCGCCGGCACCACGGTGCAGATCGGCCTCGCGGGGGGTGACGGCCTGCTCGGACTGTCCGGAGCGGGCAAGTTCACCACCACGCGGCTGATCGACGCCGAGTTCCCCCCGTACCGGCAGCTGCTGCCCGCCGACCACTCGTCGCGGGCGGTCCTGCACGTGCCCGCGCTGACCGAAGCGATCAAGCGGGTGTCACTCGTCGCCGAACGGGGCACCCAGGTCAGGTTGGAGTTCGCGGACGGTTCGCTGCGGCTGTCGGCGGGCGGTGACGACGAGGGCAGTGCGGAAGAGGAGCTCCCCGTCGACTACGAGGGAGAACCGGTGACGATCGCGTTCAACCCCACGTACCTGGTCGACGGCCTCGGGGCGCTGCACTCCGATCGGGCCGAGTTGACGTTCACGACGCCCAACCGGCCCGCGTTGATCAAGCCTGCCGACGACAACGGTGACGTCGTGCCCGGCTATCTCTACCTCCTGATGCCGGTTCGGCTCCCGGGCTGACCGCGGCACACTCGACAAGGGGAGTATGCGAATGGCACAGCTTGGACTCGTCGGTCTGGGCAAGATGGGCTTCAACATGCGGGAACGCCTTCGGGCGGCCGGCCACGACGTGGTCGGTTACGACCGCAACACCGAGGTCGGCGACGTCGCGTCGCTGCAGGAGCTGGCCTCGGCACTGTCGGCCCCTCGCATCGTGTGGGTCATGGTGCCCGCGGGGGAACCGACCCGGCAGACGATCGCCGAGCTCGCGGACCTGCTCGACGAGGGCGACCTGGTGATCGACGGTGGCAACTCCCGCTACACCGACGACGCCCACAACGCCGAGCTCCTCGGCCGCCACGGGATCGGTTACCTCGACGTCGGTGTCTCGGGCGGCGTCTGGGGCAAGGACAACGGGTACGGCCTGATGGTCGGCGGCTCGGAGGCCGACGTCGAGCGCGCGATGCCGTTCTTCGACGCGCTGCGGCCCGAGGGCCCGCGCGAGGAGAGCTTCGCGCACGCGGGCGGGGTCGGTGCCGGGCACTACGCGAAGATGGTGCACAACGGCATCGAGTACGGGCTGATGCAGGCGTACGCCGAGGGCTTCGAGCTGCTCGACGCCTCGAAGGTGGTGCAGAACGTGCCCGCCGTCGTCAAGGCGTGGCAGCGCGGCACCGTGGTGCGGTCGTGGCTGCTGGAGCTGCTGGTCCGCGCGCTGGACGAGGACCCGGAGCTCGACGACCTCGAAGGCTACGTCGAGGACTCCGGTGAGGGTCGCTGGACGCTGGAGGAAGCGGTGAACAACGCCGTGCCCGCGCCGGTGATCTCGGCGGCCCTGTTCGCACGGTTCTCCTCGCGCCAGGAGGACTCGGCGGCCATGCGTGCGGTGGCCGCGCTTCGGGAACAGTTCGGTGGACACGCCGTCAAGACGAAGAAGGTATCCGGATAGGTGTACCTGCGGCACCTCCAGGTGACCGACTTCCGGTCGTGGGAGCACGTCGATCTCCCGCTCGACCAGGGCCCCACGGTGTTGGTGGGGCCGAACGGGCGGGGTAAGACGAACCTGCTCGAAGCCATCGGCTACGTGGCCACGCTCGGATCGCACCGGGTCTCCACCGACGCACCTCTGGTCCGGCACGGGTGCGACCGGGCACTGGTTCGTGCGGCGGTGGTGAACGAGGGCCGCGAACTGACCGTGGAGCTGGAGATCGCGCCGGGGCGCGCGAACCGTGCGCGGGTCAATCGCGGCGCGGTCGGCAGGCCGAGGGACGTCCTCGGCATCCTGCGCACCGTGCTGTTCTCTCCGGAGGACCTGTCGCTCGTGCGAGGCGATCCGTCCGAGCGTCGGCGGTTCCTCGACGAGCTGCTCGTGCTGCGAGCGCCTCGGTACGCGGGTGTGCGGTCCGACTACGACCGGGTCCTGCGGCAACGGAACGCGCTGTTGAAGACCGTGGGCAGGTCGGCGGCGCGCCGGGGCCGCCGGGAGGAGGATCCGTACGCGCTGTCGACCCTGCAGGTGTGGGACGACCACCTGGCGGAGGCCGGTGCCGAACTGCTGGCCGCGCGTCTCAACCTGGTGGCCGACCTGGCTCCGTTCGTGGCGTCGGCCTACGCGGACGTCGCACCCGACTCCCGCCCGGCGTTGATCTCGTACAGGTCCAGCCTGGGGGAGGCGCTTCCCGAGGGCAGCGGTGTCCCGGAGGGCCCGCGGGTCACGGCCGAGCAGATGTCGGAGATCCTGTTGCGTGCGCTCCACGAGTCGCGGGACGCGGAGTTGGAGCGCGGGGTGAGTCTCGTGGGGCCGCACCGGGACGATCTCGACCTGGTACTGGGGCAGATGCCCGCGAAGGGCTACGCGAGCCACGGTGAGTCGTGGTCGTTCGCGCTCGCGCTGCGCCTGGCGTCGTATCAGTTGTTGCGCGACGAGGCGGGTGGAGAGCCGGTGCTGCTGCTCGACGACGTGTTCGCCGAGCTCGACTCGCGGAGGCGGGCGCGGCTGGCCGACGTGGCGGCGAAGGCGGAACAGGTGCTGGTGACCGCGGCCGTCGAAGGGGACGTCCCCGCTGAACTCGATGGCGCGCGGTACCACGTTTCCGAGGGCGAGGTGACTCGTGGCTAGGCGACCCACCCCGCACGATGTGACGGCCGACACCGAAGTTACCCACCGATCTGGGGATAACTCTGTGGATAGTGTGGATAACTCGGGTAGCGCGCTACCACACGGGGGGCCGGTGAGCGCGCGCGGGGGGAAACGGAGTCCAGAGCGTAACAGCGCCGCCGGGGTCGAGAATGCCGGGGGCCCGGCCGACTCGACGCGCTCCGGAGCGGGGCAGCCGCAGGGGCGCGACCTCGCCCGCGCCGCCCTGGCCGCGGCGAAGGAGCGCGCCGCGGCACGCGGAACCGAACCCGGAGTCCGCCGGCCCGGGTCGACGAAATCGGGCGTCCGCGCGCTGCCGGGACAGAACCCGCGGCGACGCCGCTGGTCGGGACCGGGCGCCGACGAGCGGGACCCGCAACCCTTCGGACGTCTGGTGTCGCGGATGTCGACCCAGCTCGGGTGGACCGACCGGCTCGCGAACGGGCGGGTGTTCGGGCAGTGGTCGGCGTTGGTGGGCGCCGAGGTCGCCGAACACGCCCAACCGGTGTCGCTGAACAACGGTGAGCTGACCGTGCGGGCCAGCTCCACGGCATGGGCCACGCAGTTGCGCTTGCTGCAACGTCAGCTCCTGGCAAGAATCGCAGCGGGCGTCGGACACGGAGTGGTCACGACGATGCGGATTCAGGGGCCGACCGCGCCGAGTTGGCGCAAGGGGCCACGGCACATCCCGGGAAGGGGACCTCGTGACACCTACGGTTGAGGCGGGGAGCGGGGCGGCGCCCGACCCCGTCGGCGACCGTTCGCGTAACGCAGTCTGAATTCGCGCGGGCCGGGTCGATGCCGATGGTGCACGAGGCCGGACTCGCACCAGGCCGATTTCGCGGCTCTGTGACGCAGCCAGGGGTGTCCTTGGTGCCTGTGAGCGCGACTGGCCAAGTAAACTTGTGAAGGCAAGCCGGATTGGTGCCGGAACGCGTGTCAGCTTCAAGCCCGACGTGGGACCGGTGTCACAGTGTCCTGTGGGCGAGACGAGGAGAAGTCAACCGGTGGCAGCAGCGAAGAACAGCGAATACAGTGCGTCCTCCATCACAGTGCTCGAGGGCTTGGAGGCGGTCCGCAAGCGCCCCGGTATGTACATCGGTTCGACCGGTGAACGTGGCCTGCACCATCTCATCCAGGAAGTCGTGGACAACTCCGTCGACGAGGCGATGGCCGGGTACGCGTCGCGCGTCGAGGTCACGTTGCTCGCCGACGGCGGTGTCCGGGTCGTGGACGACGGCCGGGGCATCCCGGTCGACATCCACCCGGTGCACGGCAAGCCCACGGTGGAGATCGTGCTGACCCAGCTGCACGCGGGCGGCAAGTTCGACAGCGAGTCGTACGCGGTGTCCGGTGGTCTGCACGGCGTCGGCGTCTCCGTGGTGAACGCGCTGTCCACCGCGCTCGACGTCGAGGTGCACCGTGATGGTCGGATCTGGGTCCAGCACTACGAGAAGTCGGTGCCCGGAGACCTGATCGACAAGGGGCCCACCGAACGGACGGGTACGAGCGTCACCTTCTGGGCCGACCCGGACATCTTCGAGACCACGGAGTACAGCGCCGAGACGGTGGCCCGCCGGCTGCAGGAGATGGCCTTCCTCAACAAGGGCCTCACCATCGTGCTGCGCGACGAGCGGGTCGCCGACGAGGCGGACGAGGACGCCACCGGGGAGCGCGCCGGCATCAAGGAGCGCACCTACTACTACCCGGGTGGTCTGCAGGACTTCGTGGCGTACATCAACGCCTCGAAGGACCCGATCCATCCGAGCGTCATCGGCTTCGAGCAGAAGGGCGAGGGGCTCGAGGTCGAGGTGGCGATGCAGTGGAACAGCAGCTTCACGCCGTCGGTCTACACCTTCGCCAACACGATCAACACGCACGAGGGCGGGACACACGAGGAGGGCTTCCGCGCCGCGCTGACCCGGGTGGTCAACGCCTATGCGCGCGACAAGAAGCTCCTCAAGGAGAAGGACGCCAACCTGACCGGTGACGACGTGCGCGAGGGACTCGCGGCGATCGTCTCGATCAAGCTGGCCGAGCCGCAGTTCGAGGGGCAGACGAAGACCAAGCTCGGCAACAGCGAGGCGCGTTCGTTCGTGCAGACCACCTGCAACGAGTGGTTGGCCGACTGGTTCGAGCGCAACCCCGCCGAAGCGAAGATCATCATCAACAAGGCCGTGTCGAGCTCGCAGGCGCGCCTGGCTGCCCGCAAGGCACGCGACCTCGTGCGCCGCAAGGGCGCGATGGACATCGGCGGTCTGCCCGGCAAGTTGAAGGACTGCCGTTCGCGCGACCCGGAGGAGTGCGAGCTCTACATCGTCGAGGGTGACTCGGCCGGTGGTTCGGCGAAGGAGGGCCGCGACTCGCGGTACCAGGCGATCCTGCCGATCCGAGGCAAGATCATCAACGTCGAGAAGGCCCGCATCGACCGGGTGCTGAAGAACCAGGAGGTCCAGTCGCTGATCACGGCGCTGGGCACCGGCATTCACGACGACTTCGACATCTCGAAGCTGCGGTACCACAAGGTCGTGCTCATGGCCGACGCCGACGTCGACGGCCAGCACATCCGCACGCTGCTGCTCACGTTGCTGTTCCGGTTCATGCGTCCACTCATCGAGCAGGGCCACGTCTACCTCGCCCAGCCGCCGCTCTACAAGATCAAGTGGCCGCGTTCCGAACCGGAGTACGCCTACAGCGACCGCGAGCGTGACGGACTGCTTCGGGCGGGCGCCGAAGCCGGGCGGAAGTTGCCCAAGGACGACGGCATCCAGCGGTACAAGGGGCTCGGCGAGATGAACGCCGAGGAGTTGTGGGAGACCACGATGGACCCCGAGAACCGCGTGTTGCTGCAGGTCAGCCTCGACGACGCGGCGACGGCCGACGAGCTCTTCTCCGTGCTGATGGGCGAGGACGTCGAAGCACGGCGTTCGTTCATCACCCGCAACGCCAAGGGCGTGCGGTTCCTGGACGTCTGACGACGGTGATCCGGCCCGTACCAGACGTTCGACCGTGTGAAAGGAACATCCAGCCGTGACCGAAACTCTGCCGCCGAGCCCCCACGGACGCATCGAGCCGGTGGACATCCAGCAGGAGATGCAGAACTCGTACATCAATTACGCGATGAGCGTGATCGTGTCGCGAGCTCTGCCGGACGTGCGGGACGGCCTCAAGCCGGTGCACCGCCGTGTCCTCTACTCGATGTACGACTCGGGTTTCCGGCCCGAGCGTGGGTACAACAAGTGCTCCCGTGTCGTCGGCGACGTGATGGGCAACTATCACCCGCACGGTGACTCGGCGATCTACGACGCCCTGGTGCGCCTCGCCCAGCGGTGGTCGATGCGGTATCCGCTGATCGACGGCCAGGGCAACTTCGGCTCGCCCGGCAACGACCCGGCGGCCGCCATGCGGTACACCGAGTCGCGCCTCGCCCCGCTCGCGATGGAGATGCTGCGGGACATCGAGGAAGACACGGTCGACTTTTCCGACAACTACGACGGGCGCACCCGGGAGCCCGACGTCCTGCCCAGCCGGATCCCGAACCTGCTGGTCAACGGCGGTTCGGGCATCGCGGTCGGCATGGCGACCAACATCCCGCCGCACAACCTGCGCGAGGTCGCCGACGGTGTGTTCTGGGCGCTGGACAACCCGGAGGCGAACGACGAGGAGTTGCTGGCGGCCCTGATGCAGCGCATCAAGGGACCGGACTTCCCGACGAGTGGTCTGATCCTCGGTACTCAGGGCATCTCCGACGCCTACCGCACGGGTCGTGGTTCGATCCGCATGCGGGCCGTGGTGGAGGTCGAGGAAGACGCCAAGGGGCGCACCACCCTCGTGGTCACCGAGCTGCCGTACCAGGTGAACCCGGACAACCTCGTCGAGAACATCGCGATGCT
Organism: Saccharomonospora azurea NA-128; assembly: GCF_000231055.2. GTDB lineage: Bacteria > Actinomycetota > Actinomycetes > Mycobacteriales > Pseudonocardiaceae > Saccharomonospora > Saccharomonospora azurea. The sequence continues at coordinate 2,980,743 of NZ_CM001466.1, forward strand.
GGCCCGCGACGGCAAGATCACCGGCATTGCCGACATCGCCGACGAGACCAACAGCCGCAGCGGCATGCGCATCGTGATCACGCTCAAGCGTGACGCGGTGGCGAAGGTCGTGCTGAACAACCTCTACAAGCACACCCAGCTGCAGTACAACTTCGGCGTCAACATGCTGGCGCTGGTGGACGGCGTGCCGAGGACGTTGCGCCTCGACCAGATGGTGCGCCACTACGTCAACCACCAGATCGACGTCATCGTGCGCCGGACGCGGTACCGGTTGCGCAAGGCCGAGGAACGCGCTCACATCCTGCGTGGTCTGGTGCGCGCACTCGACCAGCTCGACGCGGTGATCGCCCTCATCCGCCGGTCGCCGAGCGTCGACGAGGCGCGGACCGGACTGATGGAGCTGCTGTCCGTCGACGAGGTGCAGGCCACCGCGATCCTCGACATGCAGCTGCGTCGCCTGGCCGCCCTGGAACGGCAGAAGATCATCGACGAGCTCGCCGACATCGAGGCGAAGATCGCCGACCTGCAGGACGTCCTCGCCCGGCCCGAGCGGCAGCGCGCCATCGTGCGTGCCGAGCTGGAGGAGATCGTCGACAAGTACGGCGACGACCGCCGCACGCAGATCATTCCCTACGACGGCGACGTGTCCATGGAGGACCTCATCGCCGAAGAGGACGTCGTCGTCACGATCACGCGCACCGGCTACGCCAAGCGCACCAAGACCGACCTGTACCGCTCGCAGAAGCGCGGCGGCAAGGGCGTGCAGGGGGCGACGCTCAAGCAGGACGACATCGTCGAGCACTTCTTCGTGTGCTCGACGCATGACTGGGTGCTGTTCTTCACCAACAAGGGCCGCGTCTACCGGGCGAAGGCGTACGACCTGCCGGAGGCCAACCGCAACGCGCGCGGCCAGCACGTGGCGAACCTCCTGGCGTTCCAGCCGGAGGAGCACATCGCCAGCGTGATCCAGATTCCGGACTACGAGGTGGCGCCGTACCTGATCCTCGGAACGAAGAAGGGTCTGGTGAAGAAGTCGAGGTTGGCCGACTTCGACTCGCCGCGTTCGGGTGGGCTTATCGGCATCAACCTGCGTGAGGGCGACGAGCTCGTCGGCGCGGTGCTCGCCTCGGCGGAGGACGACCTGCTGCTGGTCTCCTCCGACGGGCAGTCCATCCGGTTCCACGCGAGCGACGAGACGCTGCGCCCGATGGGCAGGGCGACCTCCGGCGTGTTGGGCATGCGGTTCAACAACGGCGGCGAACTGCTGAGCATCAACGTCGTCAAGGAAGGCACGTTCCTGCTGGTCGCCACCCAGGGCGGCTACTCGAAGCGCACCCCCATCGAGGACTACCCGGTGCAGGGTCGCGGTGGTAAGGGCGTGCTCACCATTCAGCACGACGAAAAACGTGGCAGGCTTGTGACGGCGCTCATCGTCGACGGCGACGACGAGTTGTACGCGATCACGTCGAGCGGCGGGGTGATCAGGACGCCCGCGGTGCAGGTGCGTCAGGCCGGACGGCAGACGAAGGGCGTGCGGCTGATCAACCTCGGTGAGGGGGACACCCTGCTGGCGGTGGCGCGCAACGCGGACCGGCCGTCGGACGTCCCCGAAGTGGAGGAGCCGGAGGCCACCGACGCGAACGCCGAGGGCGACGCCGTGCCGGACACCGACACGGAGCGACAGTAGTAGCTCGTGACAGACGTAAGGGACTGACCGGTTGTGACACCACCTGACAACACCGAACAGCGCGGCTCCGGTGGGACCGACACCAGTACGGGGGACGTTCCACCGTGGCAGCGAGTCGCCAGGGACGGGACGACGGAATCGTCCGACGGTGACGGCGGCGCCACGCAGTGGCTACCGAGTCAGTCGAACCAGGAGGGTGTCAGTCCACCTCCGGCGGCACCGACTCAGCCGAGCGGTGCCGCGGAGCCCGCGTTCGCGCCCGCGGGTGCGAACGCGGGGCTGTTCGCCCAGAGCACCGACCGCGACGCCGGCCAGGCGCCGGGCGGTGCAGGGTCGGGTTCGCTGCGGTCGGGGAGTGCGTTCCGCAGGCCGGGCAGAGGGCCGAGAAGGGCGAACCTGCAGGTCAAGCGGATCGACCCGTGGTCGGTGCTCAAGCTGTCGCTGGTGCTCGGCGTGGCGTTGTTCTTCGTCTGGCTCGTGGCCGTCGGTGTGCTGTACATGGTGCTCGACGGCATGGGCGTGTGGGACAACATCAACGGCACCTACGACTCGCTCGTCGCCAACGACGCGGCAGCCGACGGTGACGTGCTCATCACGGCGGGCACCGTGTTCGGTGCCGCGGCCATCGTGGGCGCGGTGAACATCGTGCTGATCTCCGCGCTGACCACGGTGGCCGCGTTCGTCTACAACGTGTGCGCGGGGCTCACCGGCGGGCTGGAACTGACGTTGTCGGAACGAGAGTGACCCCTCTGCGACGGCGCTGATCGGCTTGAGGTAAGCTGGTCAGCGTTCAGGGCCCATAGCTCAGGCGGTTAGAGCGCTTCGCTGATAACGAAGAGGTCGGAGGTTCAAGTCCTCCTGGGCCCACAGTCACCCCGGTTGTGCTGATCAGCGCAACCGGGGTTTTTCGTTTCCGGCCCGGGCGGACTCGGGCCCCGACGGCGTCCGTGTACGGCACGGTAAAGACCAGCCGCTCGGACGAGCTGGGTGTCCATGTACTCGCGGATCTCCCGGCTGAGGCCGTCGCGGATGGCGAAGATCCAGCAGTAGTTGTTGTCGTAGGTGCCCATCCAGCGCCACGACACGTCGTCGGCCATCGCGTCGAACAGCGGCTGCCGGTCGGTTCCACCAGCTCCTTGTTCATGTTGGCAGCCTCTCACCACGTAGGCTGGGTCGTGCAGGTTTTCGGACGGGACGGCCCGTTCGTTCGGTCGGCGCGAGGGACGACCCTCGCGGAAGAGGACTTCGTCCTGTGCTCGTGAGTTCCGTACGTTCCGTCGTCACGCCTGTCGCGATCGTCCGGCTCGTGCTGGGATGGGGCGCGGTCGTCGGCCTGATGTTCGCCGGCCCCGCGCTCGCGCCCCCCGTGGCCGCCCCGTTGCTGGTCGGGGCTCTCGCGCTCATCATCGGCGTCATCCTGGTCTGTGCCTTCGGCGTGGTCCACGAGGCCGAACACCTCGCGCGCCGCCTCGGCGACCCCTACGGATCCCTGGTCCTCACGTTGTCGATCGTGCTGATCGAGGTGATCCTCATTTCCGCCGTCATGCTGGGGCCGGGCGAGCACAGCACCATCGCCCGCGACTCCGTCATGGCCGTGTCGATGATCATTCTCAACGCCGTGGTCGGCCTCTGCCTGCTGGTGGGCGGGCTCAGGCACGGCGGTATGAGCCACAACCGCACCGGCACCTCGACCTACCTCGCCCTGATCGTCGTGCTCTCCACGCTGGCGTTCGCGGTTCCCGCGTTCATCGGGCGCGACGGTTCGTACACGCCGGGGCAGACGGTTCCGATCATCGTGGCCGTACCCGTCCTGTATGCCTTCTTCCTCTTCCGGCAGATGGGTGTGCAGGCCGACGACTTCCGGGAGGTCGATCCGCGCCTCGCCGTCGGCACCGCCGACAGCACCGACATCGCCGATCCGGACTCACCGGGGAATGGGAGCGGACGGCCGAACATCGAGCAGGTGCTCGTCGAGCATCGCGCCGAGGTGGTGCTGCGGATCGCGCTGCTCGTGGTGACGGTGCTGCCCATCGTGTTGCTCTCCCACGACATGGCCACTCTGCTGGACGACGGTCTCGGACGGCTCGGGGCGCCGGTCGCGCTCGCGGGCGTCCTGATCGCCCTGATCGTCTTCCTGCCCGAGACGATCACGTCCGTGCGCGCCGCGCTGCAGGGTGAGATCCAGCGAGTGAGCAACCTCTGCCATGGTGCGCTGGTCTCCACGGTCGGGCTGACCATCCCCTCCGTGCTCGCCATCGGTGCCCTGACCGGGCAGACCGTGGTGTTGGCGGAGTCCCCGGCCAACCTGCTGATCCTCGCGGTGACACTGCTGCTGTCGGTGGCGACGTTCGCCGCACCGAAGGTGACGGCGGTCCACGGGGCGGCCCATCTCGTCGTCTTCTTCGTCTACTCCCTCGCCCTGTTCGCCTGAGCAACCCGGTCGGAGCGTTCGCTGTCCGTCAGAGGCGTGACGCTGCGCCGGTCGCCGTTCCGGCGGCCTCGTCGCGGGTAGGTACTACCCGGAGCCGGTCGGTGACCGGTGTGCCCGACCAGGGGCGAAGGAGGCGGGGATGGGAGCGGCTCGTTCGGATTTCCTTCTGCAGGCGTTCGTGGACGCCGCCAACCAGATGGAGGACTTCGCCATGGGGGTCACGCTGAGTGTGTCGGGCGGAATCGTCTCCGGCGATCTCGTGACGGCGCCGCGGTGGATGGAGGAAGTCGCCACGCTCGTGGAAATGGAAGGGTCGGAAGCGGCGTATCACATCGCGAACGTGTATCGAGAACAGGCGGTTCTCTACAAGAAACGCGCGGCGCAGAATCGCGGAGAAGTGCACGGCGAGGTGACCTACATTCATCTGCGCGACGCACAATGGCTCACGCAGGAGGGCCACCTCGGTCCGGAACCCGGGGTGCACTGGCGCGGGCTGCTGACCGAGGTGTCAGGGTGGGCGCTGGGGCGCCTCCCGCTGCCGAGCATGCGTTACTGAGCGTGCCCGTGTTCCACGTGGAACGACCGAGGTGGCCTGCGCAGGCCGTGCGTCCCTACTGCTGGCGACGTTCGCGTTCCTCGGCTTCGCGGGCCTCGCGCTGCGCCTGCTCGGCCTGGGTCTGCTTCTCCGCCGCCGCCTGCTGGGCGTTGCCCTTCTCGCGCTGCGCGCCCCCTTCGCGTTCCATGTCGTCGTTGCCGAGGAACGTCCCCGCGGCCTCCTTCGCGCGACCCTTCAGGTCCTCGACCGCGCCCTTGATGCCTTCTTGCTTCTCGCCGCCACCGGCCATGACAATTTCCTTCCATTCGTCCGTATCCGTTCCCGCGATCTACCCGACAGGTGGACCGCGTAAACGGGGCCGCGGCGCGGTGCAGTAACATCGCAGGTGCACGGTCAGCAGGTTGTCGAGGAGGGCTTCACCGTGAAGAAGCTGTTGGCGCTCGCGGTTGTCGCGGGCGGCGTTTTCTTCCTGATCAAGCGCAACAGGGACGCGAAGGCCGAGGCCGACCTGTGGCGCGAAGCCACCGCACCGACCGAGCGCCCGACCACCGGTGTGTCCTCGAACGGCAGCGCACCGGCGAAGGCCGGCTCGGACGCCGCGAGCAAGAACTGAAAGCTTTCCCCGCGGGTGATCCTTCCCGCGGTCCGGGGCTGTAGCTCAATTGGTAGAGCGCCGCTTTTGCAAGGCGGAGGTCAGGGGTTCGATTCCCCTCAGCTCCACAGGGTTTGACCAGCGCACCATCTCCGATTCCGGCATCTTCCCGGGCGTCGTCCCGTCGGTGTCTCCTTCGTTTCAGCCCTTCCGGCCCGGGTAGGTCGTACGAAAGTACTCGGCCTGCGAGGAGCCTGGAGGGGTAATGGAATCGGACCGTCCGTTGCGGGACGACGACATGCAGAGCGTCGGCGGAGGTGGCGCCGGGCCGCGGGGCCAGGACGCGGACAGCACCGACCGGGGTGGCGACACCGACGCGCGGGACACGGACACCGACGCCAAGGACGTGGACAGCGACGCGACCGACGCCGATGCCGACGCGACGGATGCCGACAGCGACGCCGAGGACGCCGACTCCGACGCCCAGGACGCGGACAGCACGGACACGAAGGATTCGTGAGGTCGGTCGTGCAGCCCCTGCAGCGGTGCGTCGGTGACGTTGACCGGTTCGCCGACGAGGTGTGGGGTCGGCGGGCGTGGGTTCACGGGCCGACGGCGGACGGGTTCGAGGACCTCCTGAGCCTCGACGGCGTGGACGAGCTGTTGACGCAACACTCGCTGCGCAGCCCGGCGTTCCGGCTCGTCCGGGACGGCCGCACGGTGCCGCTGTCGGACTGCACGCGCACGGCGCGGATCGGTGGCACGTCGGTGAGCGGCGTCGCGGACCCGGCGCGGGTCCTGGCCGCGGTCGAGGACGGCGCCACTCTGGTGTTGCAGGGCCTGCACCGGTACTGGCCCCCGCTGGTCGGTTTCTGCCGGGAACTGGAACTGGAGCTGGGGCACCCGTGCCAGGTCAACGCCTACGTCACGCCGCCCGGAGCGCAGGGACTGCGGCCCCATACCGATTCGCACGACGTGTTCGTGCTGCAGGCGTTCGGGTCGAAGTCGTGGCAGGTGTGGCCCGCGCCGGCCGCGGATGCCGGGGACACCGGGGCGGACGGCGTCGAGGACGTCGAGCTGCGCGCGGGTATGGCTCTCTACCTGCCGACGGGCACGCGACACGCGGCCCGCGCGCAACACGTCGTCTCGGGCCACCTCACCGTGGGGATCCATCCCACGCGGTGGCGGGACCTGATCGAGTCCGCCGTCGCGCGGGTCCTGCGGGAACCGGCGTGGGACGCGCCGCTGCCGGTGCGGTATCACCGGCAGCCGGAGTCGGTGGCCGACGAGCTCCGGCGACAGCTCAAACAGGTGGGCGCGCAGCTCATGGCAGCCGACCCGGTCGAGCCGGTGGGCGAACGCGTCGAGCGTTTCCTCACGACCCGGCCGCCGGTGTTGCGTGGTGGGCTGCACGACCGTCTCCGGTTGTCCACGCTGGACGACACCACGCGGGTGCGTCGACGGGCGGGTTCGGTGTGTGAGCTGCGGGCCGGTGACGCCGGGGTCCTGCGCGTGCTGCTCGGTGACCGGGAGCTGCGGGTCCCGGACCGGCTCGAACCGGCGATGCGAGAGATCGCCGCCGCGCGGGGCACGGTCACGGTGGGCGACCTCGCCGGCGGGCTCGATGAGACCAGCCGCCTCGTTCTCGTGCGGCGCCTCGTGCGGGAGGGCCTGCTCGAGGTCGTGGATGCGTAGACCGCCGTTCCGATGCCGGGCGCGCAGCATGGATCTGCACGAGTCGCTGCACGGCACCGCGTCCACCGTGCGCAGGTGGTTGCTGCTCGAGGAGCCCGGTCCGTGGGGACCGGAGGCGGTGCGGGACAACCGTCTGGATCCGGCGCTCATGGCCCGGATCCGTGAGGTGGCGCGGCCGCTGCGGATGCGCGTGGTGCTGATTCGTCGAGTGCTGCGCCGCAGGGGAGCGAGCCCGGAGCGCCGACGCTGTCTGCTGGCGTGGACCGCGCCCGAGGACGGCTGGGTCGAGGAGGCGGTGCTCGACGGTCCCGAGCAGGTGCTGGATCTGGACCTGGAGGCGTTCGCGCGCGGGCGCTCGCCGGGGTTGCGACAGGTCGACCACCCGCTCTACCTGGTCTGTACCCACGGCTCCCACGACCCGTGCTGCGCGGAACACGGTCGGCCGGTGGCGCGGGCTCTGGCGGACGGTCTTCCGCAGCAGACGTGGGAGGTCTCGCACATCGGCGGGGACAGGTTCGCCGCCAACCTGCTGGTCCTTCCCCAGGGGCTCTACTACGGGCGCGTGCCCGCGGATGCCGCCGTGTCCCTGGCTCGCACGCACGAGCGCGGGGAGGTCGAGGTGCCGTACTTCCGAGGGCGCACGACCTACGGTTTCGGGGTGCAGGCCGCGGAGTGTCTGCTGCGCGGGCAGACGGGCATCCGCGGGATCGACGACCTGCCGCTGCGGTCGTCGCGCAGCGAGGGCGACGAGACCGTTGCGGTGTTCGCGGCGCCTCAGGGCGGTTCCTACCACGTGCGGGTCCGCACCACGGCCGCCTCCGACGACCGGGCGCTCACGTGTCACGCGCAACGCGAATCCGCTCCGCCGCAGCACGAACTCGTGGACTGGCACCTCGCCTCGGACTGACCCGTGCTCTGGGGATCGTTCAGCGCTGGACCGGGTCCCCTCCGCTGGCGAGGAACGCGTCGAGTTCGTCGGGCGTGGGCGCGGCCTCCCAGTCACCGGGCATCGTGCACAGCACCGCCCCGCAGGCGTTCGCGCGGCGGAGTTTCTCCTCGACGCTCCAGCCCTGGACGTCGCCGCTGAGGTAACCCGCCACGAACGCGTCTCCGGCGCCGACGGTGTCGACCACCTCGATGCGATGTCCAGGCGCGTGGACGACGGAGTCGCCGGCGTGGGTCGACGCACCGTCGGCTCCCCGCTTCACCACGATTTCGCGCGTGCCGGCGGGATCGAGCGCCGCGACCAGCGCGTCGACCTCGGGTTCGTCCGCGGCACCGCCGGGGGCCACGTGCGCGAGTTCCTCGGGGGAGCCGAACACGAGGTCCGCCTCCGCGGCGAGTTCGCCGAGCACCTCCGAGGCGACGTGCGCGGGAGCGAGCGTAGAGCGGTAGTTCACGTCGAAGCTCACGCGCACCCCGGCCGCCCGCGCCCGCCGCACCACGCACAGACACGCCTCGCGCGCGGACTCCGACAGCAGCGGGGTGATGCCCGTGAGATGCACGAGCGCGACGCTCTCGACGAGGCCCGGGGGCACGTCGTCCGCCGTCAGTCGGGACCCGGCGGACCCGGCGCGGTAGTAGTACACCCGCGCGGTGCCCGGTCCCGTGAGTTCCTTGAGCATGAGTCCCGTCGCCGCGCCGGGATCGACGGGCGCCAGCACGTCGACGCCCTCACCGCGGATCTCGCGCACGACGCGCCGGCCCAGCGAGTCGTCGCCGACCCGGCCGATCCAGGTGACCGGCACACCGAGGCGGCTCAGGCCGACGGCGACGTTGGTCTCCGCGCCGCCGATGCCCACGGACATCTCGGAGACGTGGGCGAGCGACCCGATGCGTCCTCCGGTGAGCAGGCCCATCGTCTCGCCGAGGGTGAGGACCCGGGGAGCCGTCATCGTGCTCCGCTCTCCGCGCACACCTCGACGAATCGTCGTGCTCGCTGCGCGAGACCATCGAGGTCAGCGAGGCCACCACGTGAGAGCGCGTCCCCGAGCAGCGGGCCGCCGACGCTCACCGCCGCCGCCCCGGCGGACAGCCAGGAGCGCGCCGCGTCGAGGTCCACGCCTCCGGACGGGATGACGGCGAGGTCGGGGAACGGGCCGCGGAGATCGTCGAGGTAGCCCGTGTCCACCTGTCGAGCCGGGAACAGCTTCACCGCGCACACCCCGCGGTTCCACGTGGAGTGCAGCTCGGTCGGCGTGAGCCCGCCGGGGACGACGGCGATGCCGCGGTCGAGGGCGCGATCGACGACCGTGAGGTCGGCGGCCGGCGTGACGAGGTAGTGGGCTCCTCCGTCGACGGCGGTGTCGACCTGTTCCGGCCGCGTCACGGTGCCGATCCCGATGTCGGCGCTCGCCCCGTACCGTTCGACGAGCCCGGGCAGGGCGGCGAACGTGCCGGGAGTGGTGAGGGTGAGTTCGACACTCCGTACACCCGCCTCGACCAGGGTGTCGACGACCGGCACGTAGTCCTCCGCGCGCTCACCCCGGAGGACCACGACGAGGCGTGAGGCGGCGGTCCGCCCCGGCAGGGCCTGGCGCTGGCTCATTCTGTGCGTCCTCCCCTCACCAGTCGTGCACGGTGCCGTCGAGCAGGCGGTTCACCGGGAGGTAGGCGGCGGTGTAGGGGTGGTGCGCGGCGAGGTCCTCGTCGAGTTCCGCACCGAGACCCGGGGTGTCGCCGGGGTGGAGGAACCCGCGGTCGAACGTGTACGAGGTGCGGAACACCTCGAGGGTGAGGTCGCTGTGCGGCATGTACTCCTGGATGCCGAAGTTGTGGATCGCCAGGTCCAGGTGCAACGCCGCCGCCATGCCGATCGGCGAGACGTCGGTGGGGCCGTGGATGCCCGAACGGATGCCGTAGATGCCGGCGAAGTCGAGCAGCTTCTTCATCCCCGTGACACCGCCGGTGTGCGTGGGCGCCGAACGCACGTAGTCGATGAGCCGTTCGGTGACGAGCGTCTGGTAGTCGTACACCGAGTTGAAGACCTCGCCCGTGGCCAGCGGCGTGGTGCTGTGCTGCCGGATGAGCCGGAACGCCTCCTGGTCCTCGCCGGGGGTGGCGTCCTCCAACCAGAAGAGGTCGTACGGTTCGAGGGACTTCGCCAGGCGGGCCGCCTCGATCGGGGACAGGCGGTGGTGGCTGTCGTGCAGCAACCGCAGCTCGGGCCCGAACTCCTCCCGCACCTTCTCGAAGATCGACGGAATGTGCCGCAGGTACGCGGGCGTGTCCCAGTCCTCCTCCACGGGGCGGGTGGCGGCACTGCCGTCGGCGGCCCGGTGCGCGGGTTCGTAGTCGTACTTCTCCCCGGGCTTCGCCGTCGCCGACACGCCGTAGACGGCGTCGAGCCCGGGGACACCCGTCTGGATCCGGACCGCGGTGTAGCCCTGCTCCACGTACGCGCGGATCGCCTGGGACAGCGCGGCGTAGTCGTTGCCGGAGGCGTGCGCGTAGACGCGGAGCTTCTCGCGGCTCGCCCCGCCGAGCAGCTGGTACAGCGGGACGCCCGCCTTCTTCGCCTTGATGTCCCACAGCGCCATGTCGACGGCGGAGATCGCGGCCATCGTCACGGGACCGCGCCGCCAGTAGGCGCCCCGGTACAGGTACTGCCACGTGTCCTCGATGCGGTCCTCGTCCCGGCCGACGAGGGTGGTCGCGAGGTGGTCCCGCAGGTACGACGCGACGGCGAGTTCGCGCCCGTTGAGGGTCGCGTCGCCCCACCCGACGACACCGTCGGAGGTGACGATCTTGAGGGTGACGAAGTTGCGTCCGGGACTCGTGACGATGACGTCGACGGTCGAGATGCTCACGGTGGTCGCTTCCTTCCGAGGCGGGCGGGGGGAACGGCGGTGTCGGCGCGGGTCAGACCGCGTTGCGCGGGTCCCTGAGGTCACGCCCGGCGACCTCAGGCATGAGGAACGTCGCGATGAGCGGGCAGACCGTGAAGATGCCGAGCATGATCGCGATCGGGATCCACGAGCCGGTGGTCGCGGCGACCCAGGCGGCCACCACGACGGGACCGAGCCCCGTGGCGATCATCGCGGCGATCTCGCGGACGACGCCGGTGGCGGTGTAGCGGTGGCGGGACCCGAAGAGCTCGGGCAGCGTGAGGTTCTCCAGCGAGGCGAGCGCCATCACCGACACGTTGTGCATGACGATGTAGCCGACGAACACCTGCGGCACGTCCGCTCCGGCGATCGCCATCATCGTCGGCACGATGAGGACGAGCGAGATCACGCTCATGATCCGGTACATGCGGCGGCGGCCGAACCGGTCGCCGAGCGCACCGACGATCGGCACCGTGAGGAACGCGCACAGCGAGGAGACGATCACGACGTTCGTGCCCACCGAGGGCGACATCGCGAGCGTGACGGTGATGAACGAGACCATGTAGGTCTGCAGGATTCCCGAGTTGCCTGCCTGGCCGAAGCGCAGCAGGAACGCCGGAACGAACGCGCGCCACTTGTTCTGTTCGAGCGCCTCCAGCATCCGGGTGTCGTTCTCTCGCTCCGCCTTCGCCCGGATCTCCTCCGTCGTGAGCGCCACGCCGTCGTCGACGTGGGCGCTCTCCTCGAACACGGGGCTCTCCTTGAGCCGGAAGCGCACCCATACGGCGAACAGCAGGATCACGGCGCTGCCGAGGAACGGAATCCGCCAGCCCCAGGAGAGGAGCTGTTCCTCGGACAGGGTGGCGACGAGGACGCCCCAGATCGCCGAGGCTCCGAGCGTGCCGCAGTTCGTGCCGAGCGCGACGAGCGAGGCGATGATGCCGCGCCGTTTCGTCGGGGCGTACTCGGCGAGCATGACACCGGCGCCGGAGATCTCCGCCCCGGCTCCGAAGCCCTGCACGAGGCGAAGTGCCACCAGGAGGATCGGGGCGAGGATGCCGATGTCGTGGGCGGTCGGCAGGGCACCGATCAGTGTCGTGGCGGCGCCCATGAGGGCGATCGTGATGAAGAGGACCTTCGTGCGGCCCACCCGGTCGCCGAGGCGTCCGAAGTACCACGCACCGGCGGGGCGCGCGATGTAGCCGACCGCGTACGTCGCCATCGCGGAGACGACCGCGAGCGCCGGGCTCTCGCCGACGAAGAAGAGCTGGCCGAAGACGAGTCCGGCCGCGAGGGAGTAGAGCTGGAAGTCCATGAACTCCAGCGCGGTGCCGAGCCAGCCGGACATCGCGGCCCGGGTGAGGTCACCGGTGCTGCGCTGGGCGGGGCCGTCCTTCGGGGCACCCGTCTCGGACAGCGGTGCAGAAGTGGACATCGTTGTTCCTTCTTCGGACAGCGGCACCCTCGTCGGTGCCGTGGGATCGGGGAGGGGGCGGGGGTCAGAACTCGATGAGAACCTTGCTGGATGACGCGGAGTCCCTCGCGGTCTCGAACGCCGTCACGGCCTCGGTCGCGGGGAGGACGTGCGTGACGACCTGCGAGATCGAGGGGTTGGCCGCGAGCAGGTCCACCGCTTCGTCGATCTCCGTGGAGAAGCGGAACGTGCCGCGCAGCTGCACCTCCTTCGACACGAGCGGCGCGAGGTTCACGCCGATCGTCGTGTCGGCGAGCATCCCCACCTGCACGACGACGCCCGCGTGCGCTGCCGAGGCGATCGCCTGGGTCAGCGACGCCGGTGCCGCCGAGCACTCGAACACGACGGGGTACGCCGTCGTCGGGATCTCGTCGGTTCCGACGAGGAAGGCCTCGTGGGCGCCGAGTGCGCGGGCTCGGGCGAGAGCGGACTCCTGGATGTCGCCCACGGCCACGTGCTCGACGCCTCGGGCGGTGAGTGCCGCGACGACGAGGAGGCCGATGGGCCCGGCACCGAGAACGAGGGCGCGGTCACCGAGGTCTCCGGCGCCGTCGCGCGCGACCGTGAGGGCGTGCAGCGCCACGCCGAGGGGCTCGGCCAGTGCCGCGTCCCGCAACGACAGCCCGTCGGGCAGCCCGCGGAGCATGTGCTTCTCGACGACGACGTACTCGGCCGCGGCGCCCTGGCGGTGGGGCAGGTTCGCGGCGCTGCCGAGGTAGTCGCCCCCGGGCCACAGGTGGGGCCGGTCCGCGATCCGCTCCACCGGGGTCCCGTAGCGCGCGGGGTGCACCGTCACCGGAGTCCCGGGCGCCCACTCTTCGCTCGGGTCGGCCTCGACGGTCGCGGAGAGCTCGTGTCCCGGCGTGAAGGGCTCGCGCACGAGGTTCTCGCCGTTCTTGCCGTGGAAGTAGTAGTGCAGGTCCGAGCCGCAGATGCCCACGTAACGCACCCGCAGCAGCACCTCGCCCTCGCCGGGTTCGGGCATGGCGACGTCCTCGAACCGCATGTCCTCGGCACCGTGGATGAACAGGCTTCTCATCGTTGATCGACTCCAGGCGTTCAGCGGGCGGAGGCGACGTCGGCGGCCGCGGCCCGCACTCCGTCGCGCGTGATGATGGTGAGCAGGTCGGCCACCCGGGCCGTGAACTCCTCCCGCGCGGCGAGGACCTCGGGGAAGAAACCGCCGCCCACGATGCGGCGCACGTGGTCGAGCACCGTCACTGCGCCGTCGACGGCCGAGGCGAGCCGGTCGCGCGCGGGTTCGACGATGCGCTCGGAGAGTGGGTCGGGGGTGAAGCCCCTCGGCGGGGCGACGCACGCGATCCAGGCCGCCATGCACAGCGCGAGGTGGTGCGGCATGCGCCCGTCCCGGAGGTGGAAGAGCGCGGCGTCGGGGATGCGCTGGAGCAGTTTCTGGGACCCGTCGGTGCCCACCTGGGTGGTGGCGTGGCCGATGAGCGGGTTGCGCCAGCGGGCGTCGAGCTGCGCCACGTACGACTCGGCGTCGAATCCGGTGGGCGGGGTGAACGACGGGAGGTAGTCGTCGGTGATCCCGCCGAGCACCGCCTCCCGCACGAAGTCCTGGCCCCACGCCACGTCGATCGTCGGCGCGCCGGAGAGGATGCCGAGGTAGGCGATGAGCGAGTGCGAGCCGTTGAGCAGCCGCAGCTTCACCATCTCGTAGGCCTCAAGCTCGTCGGAGAAGGTGGCGCCCGCCAGGTCCCAGGCGGGACGGCCGCCGGCGAAGTCGTCTTCCAGAACCCACATCGTGAAGTCCTCGGCGGGAACGGGGCAGCGGTCCTGCACGCCGAGCAGTTCCGCGACGAGGCGCGTGTGGTCCTCGGTGGTCTTCGGCACGATCCGGTCGACCATCGCGTTGGGGAACGACACCGAGGAGGAGACGAACGCCAGGACGTCGTCGCTCACCCCGGCGGCCTGCAGGAACTTCTCGACCACGGAGCGCGTGACGCCGCCGGAGGACTGCAGGTTGTCACAGGAGAGGACGGCGAACGGCTCGCCCGAGGCGGCGCGCTTCTCCAGTCCGCGGGCGAGCATCCCGACGGTGGTCCGCGGTGTGGCGCCGGGAGCGAGGTCGGCGGCGACGTCGGGATTGTCGAGGGCCAGGCGGCCGGTCGCGGGGTCCCGGCTGTAGCCGACCTCGGAGATCGTGAGCGTGGCGATGCGGTGGGCCGGGTCGGCGAGAGCGTCGACGACGGCCTGGGGGTCGTGGACGGCGACGCCGGTGTCGCGGTGGACGTCGACGACACCCGCCTCGGTGCCGTGTTCGGTGAGCTGGAGAACCGAGTAGACGTTGTCCTGCGCCCGCATGGGGGTGACGACCCGGTCGGACGCGTGCGCGAACCCGCGGATGCCCCAGTTCCCGCCTGCGGCGGCCATGGCCTGTGCGGTGTAGACGGCACCGTGGGCGCGATGGAAGTTGCCCAGACCGAGGTGGACGATTCCCGTCCGATCCGGCGCGGATGCCCCGATGAGCGAGCCCGCGGGCACGCTCTGCCGGCCCAGTGGCTGTGTCATGACGTCCTTGTCCTTCCGCGACGCACGGGAAACGGTGTCGAGCGTTTCGAAATGCGAAACGCCTGGTTCGCATTTCAGAACACAAGCTAAGCTCAGGTTCAGCGCTACGCAAGATCGATCGAAGGACAATGGGGCCATGGAGACCGAAGCCACACCGGACACGCCGCCCGTCACCAGCCTCGATCGCGCACTCCTGGTGCTCGAGACGGTGGCGGCCGCCGGCCCCGAGGGCCTCGCGCTCGGCGAGATCGCGGCACGCACGGGCATCAACAAGGGATCGGTCCACCGGCTGCTCCGCGGTCTCGCGCACCGCGAGTACGTCACCCGCGACGGAGAAGACCGCCACTACGTCCTCGGCGAGGCGCTGCGCCGGATGGTGCGCAGCTTCGGGGCGGGAGACAACCTGCCCCTGCTGTTCCGGCCGCTCCTGCTGGAAATCTCGCGCCGCACGGAGGAACTCGTCCACCTCGGGACACTCGACGGGCGTCGCGTCGTCTACCTCGACAAGATCGAGCCGGAGCGCTCCGTCCGGGTGTGGTCGCGCGTCGGCCGTCGTGCGCACGTCGCGACCACGGCGCTCGGCCGCGCACTCGTCGCCGCGGCACCCCCGAGCGACTCGCTTCTGACCAGCTACGTCGAGGAAGCGGACCCCGACCACGCGACGCCCGCGCTCGACCGGCGGTTCCGCGACGCGGTCGACGCCGCGCGCCGCCTCGGGTGGGCGATCGAGAACCAGGAGAACGAACCCGGGATCGCCTGCGTCGGGATCGCCCTCACCTCCACCACCGCGCAGGACGTCGCGGTCAGTGTCACCGTCCCCGCCGAGCGCATGACGGCCGAACGCCTCGCCGAGGTCGGAGCGCTGCTGCGCGAACTCGCCAGCGACCTCGCACCGCAGGAGTACACGCTCGCCCCGACCACGGGCTGAGCAACCGGCACGCTCGTCGCCGAAAAAAACTCGGGCGGCACTGTCGAGGATCGGTTTTCGGCTCCGTCTCCCCGGTGAACGCGACCACAATGGGTCGTACAGCACGGAGGAGAACACCATGGCCAAGTACCTGCTGCTCAAGCACTACCGGGGCGCCCCGGCCGCGGTCAACGACGTGCCGATGGACAAGTGGACACCCGAGGAGGTCGCGGCCCACGTCCAGTACATGAACGACTTCGCGAAGCGTCTCGAAGGCACCGGTGAGTTCGTCGACGGCCAGGCGCTCGCACCCGAAGGGACGTGGGTGCGCTACGACGGCGAGGGGCGTCCGCCGGTCACCGACGGCCCGTTCGCCGAGACCAAGGACCTCATCGCCGGCTGGATGGTGATCGACGTCGACAGCTACGAGCGGGCGGTCGAGCTGGCAGGGGAGCTGTCGGCCGCGCCGGGAGCGAAGGGCGAGCCCATCCACGAGTGGCTGGAGCTGCGACCGTTCCTGACCTCGCCGCCCACGGTGACCGAGTGAATCCCTCGCTGCTGCGGGAGCTCGTGCCCGCGGTGATCGGTGTTCTCGTCCGGCGCGGAGCCGACTTCGCGTCGGCCGAGGACGCCGTGCAGGAAGCCCTGATCCGGGCGCTGGAGGTCTGGCCCGAGGACGTCCCGCGCGACCCGAAGGCGTGGCTCGTGGCGGTCGCGTGGCGCAAGTTCCTCGACGCCACCCGGGCCGAGCGTGCGCGGAAGGGGCGGGAACTCGCGGTCGGGGTCGCGCCTGCGCCCGGTCCGGCTCCCGCGGTGGACGAGGAGCTCCAGCTCTACTTCCTGTGTGCGCACCCGTCGCTGACCCCGGCGTCGGCGGTGGCGCTGACACTCCGCGCCGTCGGCGGCCTGACGACCCGCCAGATCGCCGAGGCCTACCTCGTTCCCGAGCCGACGATGGCCCAGCGCATCAGCCGGGCCAAGCGGACGGTCTCGGGTGTGCGCTTCGACCAGCCGGGCGATGTGGCCACGGTGCTGCGGGTGCTGTACCTGGTGTTCAACGAGGGCTACTCCGGTGACGTCGACCTCGCCGCCGAGGCCATCCGGCTCACCCGGCAGCTCGCGGCCGCGATCGACCACCCCGAGGTCGCGGGCCTGCTCGCCCTCATGCTGCTCCACCACGCGCGGCGGGCCGCCCGCACCGCCGCCGACGGCAGCCTGGTGCCACTGGCCGAGCAGGACCGCGGGCGGTGGGACACCGCGTTGATCGCCGAGGGCATCGGGATCCTGCAGGCCGCTCTCGCCCGCGACCGGCTGGGCGAGTTCCAGGCACAGGCGGCCGTCGCCGCCCTCCACGCCGACGCGCCCACCGCCGAGGAGACCGACTGGGTGCAGATCGTCGAGTGGTACGACGAGCTGTGCCGCCTGACCGACAGCCCGGTCGTGCGGCTCAACCGGGCGGTGGCGGTCGGCGAGGCCGACGGACCCCGCGCGGGTCTGCGCGCCCTCGCGGCGCTGGACACCTCGCTGCCCCGCTACACGGCCGTGGCGGCGTACCTCCACGAACGGGACGGCGATACAGCCAGGGCCGCGCGGCTCTACGCCGAGGCCGCCCACACGGCGTCCAACCTCGCCGAACGCGACCACCTCACCCGCCAGGCCGCCCGGCTCAACTCCCGGCGACCCGCCCACGACCTCTGACAGCCCCCGACGGCCCGGCGCCGGGGTGCCGATCAGCCGACCGCCCGCCGGACGAGCTCGGCGATGCGTTCCTCGACCTCGGGGGTCATGTTCACCAGGGCGAAGGACGTCGCCCACATGTCGCCGTCGTCGAGCTTCGCCGTGTCGTTGAAGCCGAGCGTCGCGTAGCGCACCTTGAACTTCTCCGCGTTCTGGAAGAAGCAGACGACCTTGCCGTCGAGGGCGTAGGCGGGCATCCCGTACCAGAGCTTCGGCGCGAGCGTCGGGGCGTTCTCCCTGACGATGGCGTGTACGCGCTCTGCGAGGGCACGGTCGTGGTCGGACATCGTGGCGATCTTGTCGAGCACGTCGCGTTCGGCGGCCGCCGCCTTGTCCGCTCGGGACGCGCGGCGGGCTTCCTTCTTCCGCTCCTCGGCGTGTTCCTTCATCGCGGCCCGTTCCTCGGCGGTGAACGCCTGAGAGGTGCTGCTCTTGGTGCGGCCCATGGTCGCGGCTCCCTTCACTCGTGTCGTCGACGCTAGGCGGGATGGGCGGCAACGGGCTTCTCGATTCCTGACCGATCGGGCAGGCGCGTCACACGAGCTCGGTCGTCCGGCTCGGGCGCCCCGTGTACAGCCGGTGGAGGAGCGATTCGAGCGGGCCGCGGGTGAAGCGGCGCAGCCACAGCGTGGCCAGCACCATGAACAGCGCGCTCACCCCGGCCCACGCCGCGACGACCCACCACGGCCGGGCGTCGACCAGCGTCGTGGCGAGCCCGAAGCCCCAGCCGTAGCACAGCACGCTGCACACGAGGTTCTGGAACACGTAGCACGACATGGCCGCGCGGCCCGTCGCGACGAAGCCACGCCGCAACACGCCGCCGCGGGTTCGCCGGGCGAGCTCCACGATCGCGGCGAGCAGCCCGAAGGCGACGATCGGCGGAAGAAGGTAGCGATCGACGAAGAACCACTCCGGGCCGGCGAACGCCGTCACCAGGTTCAACGGCAGGCCCACGCCGAATCCGATCGACATCATGCGCCGCCGGACGCGCGCGCCCCGCTCCGACTCCTCGAACGTGCCCGCGCGCAGCACCTCGATCCCGGCGAGGAACAACACCGTGGACAGCGGGACGATGAGCAGCAGTTCGCTCCGGAAGTAGACGGCCAGATCGATGCGGGCGACGACCTGGTCGAGCCAGCTCGCCGAGGTGTACAGGTGCTCGGCGCCGTCGCTGTCGCCTCCCGCCGAGAGCTGCCCGGTGTGCGCGGCGAGCGTGAACAGGCCGACGAGCGCCAGATGGACGGAGGTCGCCAACGCCATCCACCCGCGCCGGACCCGGTCGCTGCGGGAGACCAGGAACGCCACGTGGATCGACACGAGCGCGTAGCCCGCGAGCACGTCGAACTCGAAGATCAGCAGGTAGTGGACGAGGCCCTCGAACAGCAGCAGCATCGCCCGCAGCAGGTACCGGCCGGGCCAGCGCCGTCCCCGCCGCACGGCGGAGCGGTACTGCAGTTCGAGGCCCACACCGAACAAAATGGACAGCAGCGCGAGGAACTTGCCGTTCGACAGCGTCAGGAGAATGGTCTGGACGATGCCGGAGTCCGCCCCGGCGTCCGTGGACACCCAGCCGAAGGCGCCCCGCGGGTCGGTGAAGATCCAGATGTTGGTGCCGAGGGTGCCGAGGATCGCCACGCCCCGTGCGAGGTCGAGTGCGTCGATGCGCTGCCCGCTGGACGTCGCGGTGTGGTGACTGTTCACACCCGAAAGATTACGGAGAGCATCCTTTGTGCGGCTCGGTCGCGGGACGGAGACGGCACTGGACACTTGGGGGGAGACCGGGTGGGCATTTCGACGGAGTCCGCGGTGAGGCGTATCGGCGGACAGGCGTAGAGCACGATCGGCGTCAGGGCACCTCGGACAGGTACGCGTGCAGCAGTGCCGACGCTTCGAGCAGCGCCGTCGCCCTGCGGTCCACCTCGTCCGTGCGTGTGGTCACGGCCGCCTGCAACGCCTCCGTGCTTCCGGTGCGCCGTAGGGCGTCGAGCACCGGACCGATCCGAGGCAGCGGGTAGTGCACCCGGCGCAGCAGATGGATCAGCTGGGCCTCCCGGACGTCGGTGGGCGAGTACGTCCGGTACCGCGTGCCCTGCTCCCGCGCGGGCGTCAGCAGGCCTTCGGCCTCCCACACCCGCAACGTGGAGGTACGCACGCCGAGCAGGTGTGCCACCTCGCCGATCCGCAGGCCGGCGCGGGACGGCCGCTGAGGTTGCCGCCCGGCGACGGCGTCGAGCCATTCGGTGAGCTCCCGCAACGAACGACGTGTGTCGTGCAGCTCGGCGTGGACGGCGTCGAGCAGCGCCAGCACACGCGGGCGGTCACCCGCGTTGGCGGCGGCCATGATCGTGCGCGCGGCCGGAAGGCCCGCGCCCGGCACGAGTGCGCGGTAGGCGAGCAGGGCGTCCCGGTGCCTTGGCAGGAACACCCTGTGGCCCGAGGCGGTGCGCTCGGCCGGAGGAAGGATGCCCACGTCGGCGTAGTTGCGGATCGCTTGGGCCGACACCCCCGCCGCCCGCGCGAGGTCCACCGGACGCAGTGCTCGTGGAGTCACGTCTGCCTCACCTCGTCACAGAGCCCGATGATCACGTCTGGTTCACTGTGCCAGTTATGCGCACAAGCCTTGTCGTGATCGGTACGGCCGTCGCCGCGTTGGTGGCCGGCTGCGGCGGAGCAGCCGAGCCGGAGAGTCGGCAATCCGCGACCTCGTCGGAGTCGGGGGCGACGGGAGCGTCGGGGACGTCGGGGACGTCGGTGCCCCTGCCCCCGGAGCCCGAACCCGCCGCCGAGGGGGAGTGTCCCTACCTCGACACCGAGTTCGTGGCCCAGACCAACGGCCAGCGGGTCGGCAGTGTCCGGACGTCCTCTGAGGACACCAACCCGGCGTGCTTCTTCTACCGGCCCGACGGCGACGTCCAGCTCACGGTGCGGGTGTACGTGGGCGAGGAGGAGGTCGCCCGCGCGATCGTCGACGATGCGGCCCCGGTGGCGACCTCGAATCCCACCGCGCAACCCACGGGGTGGGAGGGCGGTTACGAGTCCGGTGACGACGGTGCCGTGTACGCCGTCTCCAAGGGAGGACACGCCGTGGTCGTGAGGACGAATCAGCAACAGAGCGTGAAGGCGCGCTCGGTCGCGGTCGAGGCCATCACCAGGCTTGGGTTCTGAGAGTGACGACAAGACACCGCTGCGTGCAGCCCAGTTTGATCTTGTATTAGGGTTACGCGCACGCGCAGGCTCACCCCAGAACGGCAAGCCCCGACCGGGTTACCGGCTACACGGCGTGCCGAAGCCGCACTTGCGGCCCTGCGACCAATTCGTGGAATCAGACTGTGAAGGATGGGATCCGTGGCTGACACCCTGAAGGAAATCCTGCTCGACTCGAGCCGCCGTCCGACCGTGGTGGCCGACCTCCAGACTCTGATCGACGAGGAGGTCGCGGCCAAGAGCGGCGTCTCGGGCACCGTCATCAAGACCGGCTACGCCGCTGTCAAGAAGATCAAGCCGGGCATCATCGGTGCCGCGGTCGAGAGCCTGCTCGACGAGTTCGTCGCCGCGCTCGAGCCCATCTACGCCGACTTCAAGGCGAGCGGTGCGGCCGAATTCGGCACCTACCTGCCGACCCGCCCGGACGCCGCCGACGCTCTGCTGTCGGTGACCGACGCCCGCTCGGAGAAGAGCGACCGCGACAGCATCAAGAAGGTCTACAGCAAGCTCCGCCCGAAGGGCAAGGAGAACGTCGAGGAGGCCCTGCCCCGCCTCGGCAAGCTGATCGACAAGCACGCCGCCTGAGCGAACGTGCCACGCGAAGACCCCCGGTGACCCTGTCAGAGGTCCCGGGGGTCTTCCCATGTGGACAGTCGCACGAGTGTCCGCGTCAGCTCTTGGCGGGCTTGCCCGCCTGCGTCGTCCTGGCGTTGCCCGAGCTCGACTGCTGCCCTGACGGCGCGTCGGACTTCGGGGACTGCGCCGTGGGCTGCGCGGGTTGTGTCGGCTGCGTGGACGGGTCGGGATTGTCCGTGCTGCGCGGCGGTACGGGCGCGATGGCCGGTTCCTCCTGCCGGGACTTCATCGCGTAGGCAGCTGCGCCCGCGAGCGCGGCCGTGCCGAGCAGCCACGGCCACCGCCGCTTACTGCGCTTCGCGACGCCGTGCTTCGACACGGCCTTCGCCTCCGACATCGCGGCCTTGAACTCCTTCTTCGCCGCCCGGAAGTCGCGCTTGGCCTTGCGCCGCGACTGACCCGCCGCCTTCGCCGCCTTCAACGCGGCCTTCTTCGCCTTGCGGCCGGGGGCGCGCAGTTCCTCCCTGCGCAGCTCGGCCGTCGCGCGTGCCTCCTTCGCGCTGCGCACGGCTTCCTTCCGCGTCTGGGCGGCCCGGCGGGCGAGCTCCTTGCGGGCGATCTCGGTGCTCTCGCTCAACCGCTGTTCCGCGACCTGTGCCGCTTGTGCCGCCACGTCGGCGCTCACCCTCCCGACCTCGAGGGCGCGTTCCCGCAGTGTGCGCGCGCCGTTTCTGGTGGCATCACCTACTGTCTGAGTGGTTCGAGCCTTCGAACCCATCGGCCTCACCTCGTCGTTTCGTGGTCTGCGTGGCGCGTGCGCCTGCAGCTCATCCTGCCCCTTTCCTCCCGATCCCGCCGTGGATGGCACGATGAATCGCGTGACTGACAGCAACGCAACCCCCAGTGGCGGGAAGATCAAGGCCACACTGCACACCAACCGCGGTGACATCCACCTGGTGCTCTTCCCCGACCACGCGCCGAAGACGGTCGCGAACTTCACCGGTCTGGCCGAAGGCACGAAGGAGTACACCCAGCCGAACGCCAAGGGTGAGAGGTCCGGTCCGTTCTACGACGGCAGCATCTTCCACCGGGTGATCGACGGGTTCATGATCCAGGGCGGTGACCCGACGGGTACCGGCCGCGGCGGCCCGGGCTACAAGTTCGGCGACGAGTTCCACCCCGAGCTCCAGTTCAACCGGCCGTACCTGCTGGCCATGGCGAACGCGGGCCCCGGCACGAACGGCTCGCAGTTCTTCATCACGGTGGCCCCGACGCCGCACCTCAACTTCAAGCACACGATCTTCGGTGAGGTGGCCGACCAGGAGTCCCGCGACGTCGTGGACGCCATCGCCCGTACCGCGACCGGTCCGGCCGACAAGCCCCTCGAGGACGTGGTCATCGAGCGCGTCACCGTCGAACGCGGCTGAGTAGTACCCGGCACCAGGTAGGTTGGTGGTGGGCCACGCGCGTGTGTCGGCCGCGGGCGCGTGGTGAGCGAATCACCTCGTGGACGGACCAGGCCGTGAACACAGGAGTGTCGACAGCACTGTGACCGAGCCCCCCACCCCTCCGCCGTACGGGCAGCCACCGCAACAAGAGGCTCTGCCCGGTTGCTGGTGGCACCCGGCCAGGCAGACCGGCCTGCGTTGCGTCCGCTGCGATCGGCCCGCGTGCCCCGACTGTCTCCGGGAAGCGTCCGTGGGCTACCAGTGCATCGACTGCGTGTCCACGGCGCAGCAGCACCACCGGGCACAGTCGGTGGCCTACCGCAAGGCCGGTTACGGCGCCCGTACGGTGGCGGGGGCCCGGGTGCCGCAGCGGCTCGTGGTCGTTCCCCTGCTCATCGCGATCAACGTCGTCGTGTACGCCCTCACGGCGTTCCAGGCGAGCGACGCGATGAACAACCACAACTCGCCGGTCTTCGCCGACGGCGTGCTGTGGCCGGAGGCCGTGGTCGTGCTCGACGAGTGGTGGCGGCTGCTGACGTCGGGGTTCCTGCACTACGGCCTGATCCACCTCGCCATGAACATGTTGGCGTTGTGGGTGCTCGGGCGTGATCTGGAGATGCTGCTCGGGCGGGTCCGGTTCGTGGCCCTGTACTTCCTGTCCATGTTCGCCGGGGGCGCTGCCGTGTTCGCCTTCGGCGCGGCCGACACCGGGACGGCGGGTGCGTCGGGCGCGATCTACGGGCTGATGGGCGCCATCCTCGTCGCGGTGCTGCGTCTGCGGCTCAACCCGACCACGGCGATCGGGATCATCGTGCTGAACGTGATCCTGAGCGTCTCGATCCCCAACATCTCCCTGTTGGGTCACCTCGGCGGTCTGGTCGCCGGGGCTCTCGCGATGGTGGCGATGGTGTACGCGCCGGAGAAGAACCGCGCCGCGTACCAGGCCGGTGCGCTGGCGATCGTCGCCGCGGCACTGGTCGGTCTGGTGATCTACCGGGACGCGCAGCTCACCGACCAGCTGTGTCTGGTCTATCCGGCGTTGTGCGGGGTCTGACGCAGTCGGACGAGCTCGTCGTACACGTCGTGCGGATCGGTTCCGAGTTCGATCCAGCCGAGCACGGTGAGGCGGTCGTCGGAATCGAGTTCGACGATCTGCGCCTCGCGGCCGTAGCGCCGGGCCGTGGTGAGTCGCACGGCGACGTCCGACCACCGCAGCGAGTGGGTGCGACCGAGCGTGCGCAGTCGGACGCCGGAGGCGTCGGCGGTGAGCCGCGGACGCACCACGGTGCCGTGCAGCGACAGCGCGGCGAACGCGGCGGTGACCACGCTCAGCAGCAGGGTCCCCGGGCGGTCGCCCGAGAGCGCGGTCCACGCGAGCGCGCAGGCCGCGGCCACTGTGAGAGCCCAGCCGACGCCGACGAGACCGGGTCGCGGAGCCCAGGCTCGGGCCGAGTTGTCCACAGGGTTGTCCACAGTGGGGATGAGTTACACCGCTGTGTTTTCGCCTCTCAGCGCCATCGCATGGTCATGAGCAGGCCGGTGATCATGAGGGCGAAGCCGATCGCGAAGTTCCAGTCTCCGAGTTCGGTCATGAAGTCGATCTTGTGGCCGGCCAGGTAGTTGACGACGAGCCAGGCAAGACCGAGCAGCATCAAGCCGAACATCACGACCTTGTAGACCGGATGCGACGGGCCCGCCGCGCGCACCTTGACAGGCGTGCGGCGATCGGTCGGCGGCGTGTACGCCGTCTTCTTGCGGACCTTGGACTTGGGCATCGGAGTCCTCGCGTGCTCTTTCGGCAGAATGATCGGCAGTGTGCGACTGCCACCTTCCCCACACGTTAACGTAATCGGGCAGGCGCCAGAACCGGGGAGCGAGCGCTGGTCAGCAGATCGTGATGACCGCGTGCCGCCCGCGCGAGAGGAGCTCGCTTGTCGAGGTACGAGGACCCGGAGACCCGCAAGTTCAACGCGCCCCCGCGCGGTCGGGTGCCCGACCCGCCCCGTGACGGGATGCCGCCCGCCGGGCGCCGCCGCGGCGAGCCGTATCCGCGACGTCCGCGTCCGCACGATCCGCACGATCGCGCACGCCAGGTGCCGCGGCGGCCCGTCGAGGATCCGATGCGGGGCACTCTGTCCGAACCCCCGCAGCCTCTCCGCGCTCCGCAACCACCTCAACCACCTCGGTCGGGGCGGCCGTCGCGCGTGTCCGGGCCCTCGCACCCCCGGCACGTCCCGCAACGCCCACGGCCGGGAGTACCTCCGGCGGAGGCGGCTGGGGACGGCATGGACGGCGTGGACCGCATGGATGCCCCGACCCGGCCCGTGCTGACACCGGCCGTGCGTCCTCCCCGGCGGCGCCCGGCCCCGCCACCCGAGCAGCCTCCCGCCGACGCGGAGGACGTGCGCCCCGACGAGGAGGAAACGCCGGAGGAAACGCCGGAGAACCCGGAGGAGTCGGCGCCGACACGGTCGGCGAAGTCAGTGAAGACGCGGAGGAAGGCGAAGTCGACCGCGGACGACGGTGGCGGCAAGGGTCGCGCGGCGGTGCGCGTCTTCGGCGAAGTGCTGATCACCCTCGGGCTCGTGATGCTGCTGTTCGTCGTCTACGAGCTGTGGGTCACCAACCTGATGTCCGAGGAACTCCAGCGCGAGGCCAGCGCCGAGTTGGACGAGCTCTGGTCGCAGGAACGGCAGATGCACGCCGATCCCATGGACGGGCAAGCGTTTGCGCGCATCTACATCCCGTCGTTCGGCGTCGACTGGAACTTCACGGTTCAGCAGGGCGTGGACGCCGCGACGCTGGAGGTCGGGCCGGGGCACTACAAGAAGTCGGCGATGCCCGGGCGGCCCGGCAACTTCGCCGTGGCCGGGCACCGCGTCGGCAAGGGCGCGCCGTTCAACGACCTGGATCTGCTCGGTTCGTGCGACGCGGTGGTGATCGAGACCGTCGACGAGTTCTTCGTCTACCGCGTGCTGCCGATGACCGACGAGGTGCAGGGTTGGGCGCAGGGCAAGGGCCAGGACCCGCGGTGTGAAGGCGTGCGCCCGCTCACCGAGATCGATCCGACGTACGAGGAGACGGTGGGCCGCCGCATCGTGCCGCCCACGCGAGGGGACGCCGTCGCCCCGGTGCCGTACCGGCCCGATTCGCAGCTGGCCGAGGAGGGCCAGGTGGAGCTGCTGACCCTCACCACGTGCCATCCGCGGTTCTCCGACCGCGAGCGCATGATCATTCACGGGGTGCTGACGCACGTGTACGAGAAGGAAGCGGGCGCCACCTACGAAGAGCTGTTGACGGAGATCGGGGAGGCGTGATGTACGGCTGGATCTGGCGACACCTGCCCGGGCCGCTGCCGGTACGGATCGGCCTTGCCGCGGGCCTCGTGCTCGGGGCCGTGGCGCTGCTGATGTTCGTCGTCTTCCCGTGGGCGGAGCCGTTGCTGCCGTTCAACGACGTCGCCGTGGAGGAGTGACCCCAGGCACGCGTGTCCGCCGTTCAGGGACGCGTGTTCGCACCTCGGCGTCGGGCGATGAGGGAGTCGATCCCGTCGAGCAGCAGGTCGAGGCTCGACCAGAAGTCCCCTTCGTCGATCCACGAGGAAACCTATCCGCGCCTCGCGCGCATTTCCCGCGGCCAGGTCTTCGCCGGAGGTGACCCGGCCTTCGTTGCGCGCGTAGCCGCTGAACGTCGTGCCGATGAGGATCTTCTCGTTGTCGTCGAGCGGCGTGTCGTCGAGCGCGGCCAGCAGGCGTTCGAGCCACAGGAGCCCCCGCGGACCGAGTGGTGGGCGCTCGGCGATGGACAGCAGCCACGGGCGGGCCACGAACAGGTCGACGTTGGCCCTGGCCCAGCGGGCGAGGTACTCGCGCCGGGACAGGCCGTCGGGGGAGGGAGGCTCGCCGGCCGCGGCGCCGAGCATCGCGAGCAGGAGCTCGTCCTTGCTGCCCACGTACCGGTAGAGCGACATCGGTGCCACGCCGAGCCGTGAGGCGATGTTGTTCATCGACACGGCAGCGAGACCGGCGGCATCGGCGATCTCCGTCGCGGCCTTGGTGATCCGGGCCAGGTCGAGGCTCGGTTTCGGTCCTCGGCGGGGCGCGGGTTCACGGCCCCACATCCGCGCGAGGACGCCGGGCAGCTCGGGGCGTGTGCTGTCCGCCATGGGTCTACCTGCTGCTGGGGCTGCCGATGTCGGACGGCACGGCCTGGACCGTGACGGCGTGGCTCGTCGGTGGCTGCGTGGTGGCCGTCCCGCTGGCCACTGTGCTGTTCCGGCGTCGCGGACAGGCCTGACGCGCCCGAGTCGTAGGCTTGCCACATGCGTGTACTCGTCGTCGACAACTACGACAGCTTCGTCTACAACCTCGTGCAGTACCTCGCCCAGCTGGGCGCGGAGTGCACGGTGTGGCGCAACGACGTCGTGGACGTCGACGACGTGGTCCGCTTCGACGGGGTGCTCGTCTCGCCCGGCCCGGGGACGCCGGAGAAGGCCGGACGCAGCGTCGAGGTCGTGCGGCGGTGCGCGGACGAATCCGTGCCGGTGCTCGGCGTCTGCCTCGGCCACCAGGCCATCGGCGTCGCGTGGGGGGCGACGGTGGACCGCGCGCCCGAGCTCCTGCACGGCAAGACCAGCGAGGTGGAACATGACGGCGCCGGTGTCTTCGCGGGCCTGCCCAGTCCGTTCACCGCGACCCGATACCACTCGCTGACGGTGCTGCCCGAGACCGTCCCGGACACCTTCGAGGTCACCGGACGGACCGCCTCGGGGATCGTGATGGGCATGCGACACCGGGAACTGCCCGTCGAGGGCGTGCAGTTCCACCCGGAATCCGTGCTCACCCAGGGCGGGCACCGGATGCTCGCCAACTGGATGGCCTCCGCCGGACATCCGGTCCGCGAGCAGCTCGTCGACGAGCTGGAGCAGGCCACCCGCGCGGTGCAGCACGC
Source organism: Saccharomonospora azurea NA-128 (assembly GCF_000231055.2). Lineage (GTDB taxonomy): Bacteria > Actinomycetota > Actinomycetes > Mycobacteriales > Pseudonocardiaceae > Saccharomonospora > Saccharomonospora azurea. The sequence goes on from NZ_CM001466.1 coordinate 3,008,362, forward strand.
CGCCATGGCGTAGCCCCGCACGGGCCGCCGAGCGCACCGACAGACATCGACGGACAACGACGAAGGCCACCCCCGACGTCACCGCCGAGGGGTGGCCTTCGTTCGTCAACGCCTCTTACCAGGGGATTCCCGGTATGTCGTCGTCGTCCGAGGGCTCCGTCGAGCCCTCGTCGTCGGCTCCGATGACGAGCGTGATGTTCTGATTCTTGGCGATCGAGTTACCGGCGGACGGGTTTGTGGCGATCACCTTGCCCACCAGGTCGGAGTCGTCGGTGGTCTGGGTCTGCTGCGACGCGGTGCCGTTCCAGCCCTCGTCCTTCAGCGCCTTGACCGCCTCCTCGTAGGTCATGCCCGTGAGGTCGGGTAGCTCGATCTGGCTCTGGGAGCCGTTGGACACGCTCAGCACGACCGTCGAGCCGGTCTCCACGCTGCCGCCGTTGGGCTCCTGCGAGACCACGGTGCCCTCGGGTTTCTCGTGGTCGACGTCGTCGCGTTCCACGACGAGGTCAAGGCCCTCCAGAGTCGCCTTGGCCTCGTCGTAGGACTTGCCGGTCATGTTGGGCACCTGCACCATGTCGGGCTGCTTGCCGACCTTGATGCTCACCGAGTGCCCCGGCTCGACCTTCTTGTCCGCCTCCGGGCTTTGGCCGACCACCTTGCCGTACAGGTTCGGGTCGTCGACCTCCACCTCGTCGTAGTTCGGGTCGAGCGTGAGGTTGGCGTCCGCCAGCTCGGCCTTGGCCGCCTCGGGCGAGAGGCCGTTCAGGTCCGGAACGGAGACCTTGTTCGGCGCCGTGCCCACGCGGAGGAGGATTCGGGTGTCCAGGGCCACCTCCTCGCCCGGCGGGGGATCGGTCTCGATGACCTTGCCGATCTTGTCGGACGAGCACGGCGAATCGCCGGACGGAGGGTTGTCCAGGCAGATGACCGCTTCCTGGTCAATGTTGGTGAAGCCGTCCTCGCGCAGTTCCTGCTGCGCCTTCTCCACCCGCAGGTCCTGAACGTCGGGGATGACGGCCTGCTCCGGAGTGCCCTTGAAACCACCGTTGATCCACGTGATGAACGCCACGGCGCCGAGGGCGAGGAGGGTGAGCAGCACGGCCGTGATGGTGCGCCGTTTGCGGCGTTGCCGCGCCTCCTCGGCGGGATCGTCGTACGGCTCCGCCTCGTACGCGTCGTCGACGGGCTCGGGCTTGCGCGGTGCGTTGAGCACCTGGGTGCGCTCCTCCTCGACCGGAACGGCGCCCACCATCGGGGCGGCGGGCCGCTGACCCGAGAGGGTCCGCACCAGGTCCGACCGCATCTCCGCCGCCGACTGGTACCGCTCGGTCGTGCTCTTCGCCAGCGCCATCAACACCACGGCGTCCAGCTCGGGGCTCACCGCCGGATTCGACTCCGACGGCGCGTTCGGCGCTTCCCGGACGTGCTGGTAGGCCACCGCGACCGGAGAGTCACCGGTGAAGGGCGGCTCGCCGGTCACCAGCTCGTACAGCACGCAGCCCGCGGAGTACACGTCCGATCGCGCGTCGACCGTCTCGCCGCGCGCCTGCTCCGGCGAGAGGTACTGGGCCGTGCCGATGACCGCGGCCGTCTGCGTCATCGCCGCCTGACCGTCGTGCACCGCGCGCGCGATGCCGAAGTCCATGACCTTCACCGCGCCGTTGCGCGTGATCATGACGTTGGCGGGCTTGACGTCGCGGTGGATGATGCCGTGGCGGTGGGAGAAGTCCAGGGCGGCGCAGACGTCGGCCATGACCTCCATGGCCCGCTTCTGCGGCATCGGCCCCTCGGTCTTCACGATGTCGCGCAGCGTCCGGCCCTCGACGTACTCCATGACGATGTAGGGCAGCGGGCCGTACTCGGTGTCCGCTTCCCCCGTGTCGTACACGGCCACGATCGCCGGGTGGTTCAGGGCAGCGGCGTTCTGCGCCTCCCGCCGGAAGCGCTCCTGGAACATGGGGTCGCGGGCGAGGTCGGCACGCAGGATCTTCACGGCCACTTCGCGGCCGAGTCGGGTGTCGTGACCGTGGTGGACCTCGGACATCCCGCCATAGCCGAGTGTGTCACCCAGCTCATAGCGGTTCGAGAGCAGTCGGGGTGCGCTCATTGCTCGGTGCCGTCCCATTCACTCGGTCTTCTACTCACGCCCGGCCTCTGGCCGGTCCGTGTCGCCAGTGCCGTGCCAACGACATTCACCTGCGGTTCTCCATCGGGGGTGTGACCATCATGCCTTGCCCGCCGCCGCCATCGGGTGACTCCACACCCGAGTGCGACCAGTTGGTGCCCATCGGAGCTCGGCTGTCGTCACCATCCGAGTCGCCCTTGCCCCAGACAGTGAGCGCGAGCACCAGCACGACGATGATCACCAGGAGTACCGCGGCCACGGCCAGCAACGTCCACGCGGGCGCACGTCGTCGAGCCTGCCCCATCGGCATCGGCGGTGGTACCGGCGACATCGACGGGCGTGAACCCGGTCCGATGGGACCGGAGTTCGGTGTCGGCGCCGCTGTCACCATCGGGGCACCCGGTGCGTACGGGGGGTTCGGGGGCACCGGGTGGGTGAGGTAACCGGCGGCGGCGAGCCTCGACGGCGGTGGGAGCGGATGTCCTGCCCGCACGGCCGCGACCGCGGACGCGAACTCGCCTCCGTTGGCGTATCGCTGTCGTGGGTCCTTGACGAGGGTAGCCTCGATGACGGCTCGTGCGCCCGGAGGAACGTCGGGCGGGAGCGGCGGCGCGACGTCCCTGATGTGCATCATCGCCACGCTCACCGCGTGCTCCGAGAGGAACGGTCGGTGGCCCGCGAGGCACTCGTATCCGCAGACGGCGAGGGAGTACACGTCGCTGGAGGGTTCCGCGTCGTGTCCCACCGCCTGTTCGGGGGCGATGTAGTGGGCGGTACCCATGACCATGCCGGAACGGGTCACGGGCGCCGCGTCGGCCGCCTTCGCGATGCCGAAGTCGGTGACCTTCACCTCGCCGGTGGGGGTGACCAGGATGTTCCCCGGTTTCACGTCCCGATGGACGAGGCCGCGCTCGTGCGCCGCCTGGAGCGCCCGCCCGGCCTGTTCGAGGATGTCGAGCGTGCGCTCGGGCGACAACCTGCCCTCGCGGGCGAGGATGGCCGCCAGCGGTTCGCCCTTGACGAGCTCCATCACGAGGTAGGCGATGGAACCCTCGCCCGCGTCGGTCTCGCCGTAGTCGTGGACCGCCGCGATGCCGTGATGGTTCAGTGACGCCGTGGTGCGCGCCTCGGTCCTGAACCTGTGCAGAAACTCGGCGTCGCCGGACAGCTCGGCCTTCAGGATCTTCACGGCCACGGTGCGGTCGAGCCGGGTGTCATTGGCTTCCCACACCTCGCCCATGCCACCGACCGCGATGCGGTTGTCGAGTCGGTAGCGCTGTGCGAGCAGTTGCCCGGACGACAGCATGACTCAGCCACCTCCGAGCGCGGCGGCGATGGCTGCGCGGCCGATCTCGGCCGCCACCCGGCCGCCGGTCGCCGCCAGCCCGTGGTCACCGCCGGACTCGACGATGACCGCGACGGCGACCTGCGGGTCGTCGTGCGGGGCGAAGGCGGTGTACCAGGCGTGCGGCGGGGTGCTCTTGGGGTCGGACCCGTGCTCGGCCGTGCCCGTCTTCGAGGCGATCTTGAGCGACGCGTCCTTGCCTCCGCCCTGCGTGTTGGCTTCCGAGGCGATCATCATGTCGGTGAGCACCTCGGCGTTGGCGGCGGACATGGCGGCGTCGCCGGTGAGCTCCTCCGGCGAGAACTCCTCGATCTCCGACAGGTCGGGGGCCAGCAGCTTGTTCACGAGCCGCGGTTTCATGGCCACCCCGTCGTTGGCGACGGTGGCGGAGAGCAGCGCCACCTGCAGCGGCGTCATGCGGACGTCGCGCTGGCCGATGCCGGTCTGGTAGAGCGCGGCGTCGCTTTCCATCTCACCGAGGTCGGAGGGCACGACGCTCATGGGAATGGCGAGGTCGTCCATACCGACACCGAAGTTGGCGGCGGTCGCGCGCATCTTCTCGGCCCCGAGTTCGGCCGCGATCTCCGAGTACGCGGTGTTGCAGGAGTAGGCCAGCGCGTCCTTCAGCGTGTTGCCGGGGCAGGTCTGGCCGTTGTAGTTCTCCAGCGTCGTGGACGTGCCCGGGAGTGTGACTCGCGCGTCGGGGGTGACCTTGGTGTCGGCCGATGCACCGTTTTCGAGGGCAGCCGCCGTCGTCAGGATCTTGAACGTCGAGCCCGGCGGATACGTCTCGCGGATCGCCCGGTTCAACATCGGGTTGTCCGGGTCGTCGGTGTAGTTCTTCCACGCCTCCTGCTGTTCGGGAGTGACGTGGGACGCCAGGTCGCTGGGGTCGTACGACGGGGTGGAGACCATGGACAGGATGTCGCCCGTCTTCGGGTCGAGCGCGACGACGGCGCCCTTGTACCCGCGGTCGGTCATGATCTTGTACGCCGCCTCCTGCACCGCGGGCTGCACGGTGAGCTGGACGTTGCCGCCCCGCGGATCACGGCCGGTGATCATGTCGCTGAGCCGCCGCACCAGCAGCCGCGAGTCCGAACCGTTGAGGAACTCGTCGTAGGCCGCTTCGAGGCCGCCCGCGCCGTACACCACGGAGTAGTAACCCGTCACCGGCGCGTACATCGGCCCGTTGAGATAGGTGCGGCGGTAGTTGAAGGTGCTGTCGGTGGGCTTGACGCCCGCCAGGACCTGGCCCGCGTCGTCGGAGGTGATCTTGCCGCGTTCGCGCGAGTACTCGTCGTACAGCACGCGGTTGTTGCGGCCGTCGGTGCGGTAGTCCTCGGCCTTCACGACCTGGATGTACGTGGAGTTCGCGAGCAGCATGGCCACCATCACCAGCATGGCGACGCCGACCTTGCGTAGCGGTGTGTTCACGGACGCCTCCCCTCTTCGGGCGGCTGGGGCTGCGCCGGCCCGAGCGGCCCGGGCTCGGCCGGCGGGCGCTGCACCATCACCGTGTGCGCCTCGGCCAGCGGAGCCTGGGGTACGGGCTTCGGCTTGGCGGGTTGTTGGGGCCTGCGTGCGGCGTCGGAGATCCGGAGCAGCAGCGCCACCAGAGCGTAGTTGGCGAGCAATGACGATCCACCCGCCGAGAGGAACGGTGTGGTGACACCCGTCATCGGGATCAGCTTCGTCACACCACCGACGATCACGAACAGCTGCATCACGATCGCGAACGACAGGCCACCGCCGAGCAGCTTGCCGAACGTGTCACGCACGGCGAGCGCGCTGCGCATGCCCCGCATGGCGAGCAGCAGGTAGATGACCAGTATCGCGCTCAGCCCTACCAGCCCGAGTTCCTCGCCGAGCGCGGCACTGATGAAGTCGGTGTGCGATTCGGGCACCGTGTCGGGGCGGCCGAGCCCCAGCCCGGTGCCGAACATCCCGCCCGTGCCGAGACCGAAGAGGCCCTGTGCGATCTGGTAGCCACCACCGGCGTCGTGGTAGGTCTCCAGCGGGTCGATCCAGTTTGCCACCCGCTGCTGCACGTGGGTGAACAGCGAGTACGCGATGATGCCGCCGACGGCGAACATGCTCACGCCGAGCACCACCCAGATGATGCGTTCGGTGGCGACGTACAGCATCACCAGGACGATGCCGAAGAACAGCAGCGCCGTACCCAGGTCCTTCTCGAACACCAGGATGCCGAGGCAGGCCACGGCCGCGATGATGATCGGCCCGAGGTCGCGCGCTCGCGGGAACTCCACACCGAGCACCCGCTTGCCCGCGGTCATGAAGAGATCCCGCTTCGACACCAGGAACGACGCGAAGAAGATCATCAGCAGGATCTTGGCGAACTCACCGGGCTGGATCGAGAAGCCGGGGAGCTTCAGCCACACCTTCGCGCCGTTGACCTCGGACATCGAGCTGGGCAGCACCGCGGGCAGGGCGAGCGCCACGATGCCCACGAGGCCGCAGGTGTAGGCGTAGCGGGTGAGCTTGCGGTGGTCCTTGATCAGGATCAGCACGGCGAGGAAGAACGCCAGCGCGACGACGGTGAAGAGGACCTGACGCGGCGCGTGGGGCGCGTACTCCTGACCCCGGGCGAGCGCGACCCGGGCCTCGGCGAGGTCGATCCTGTGGATGATCACCAAGCCGAGCCCGTTGAGCAGGGCCACGCACGGGAGGATCAATGGGTCGGCGTAGGGCGCCCACCGCCGCACGGCGACGTGGGCGACGCTGAAGATGGCGAGGTACGCGAGCCCGTACCAGAGCACCGACCAGGACAGCTCCTGCTCCTGGTTCGCCTGCACGAGGACGAACGCGAACGTCACGATGAACGCCGAGAACGCCAGGAGGAGGAGTTCGGTGCTCCGCCTTGTCGGCAGCTCACGCGGCGGGTTCGTGGTGTACTGAGCCGCCGCGCTGGGGGTACCTGCGGGCTGCGCCATCAGTTACCGCCTGAGCTGGGCGCCGGGCGGCAGTCCACGCCCGGACGCTGCCCGCCCTCGTTCCGTCCCGCAGTCGTGTCGGTCGGTTGACCCGCGTCGGAGTCCGGCTTCGCCCCGTCGGACGACTCGTGCGACGCGCCGCCCTGTTCGACCCCGCCGAGCCCGCCGCCCTGGGCCTGGTCGGACTCGTCGTCGCAGATTTCGAGCAGGTTGTTGCGGCGCAGCGTGTTGAGGTACTGCCGCGCGTCCTCGAGGCCTTCGCGCTTGACGCCGTTGGTCACGGCGGCACGAGCGTCCTGCTGGAGGTCCGACAGGCGCAGCGGCTCGCACAGCGACGCGTTGGGCGGGCACGAGTTCTCGGCCTTCTTCTGCAGGTCCAGACCGAGAATGCTGCCTGGGACACCCTGGTAGACGACGACCTCGTCGTACTCGTCGACGCCCACGTAGTACTGCCGCAGAACGAAGTACCGGGTGGCGAACGCTGCCGCGGCCAGCAGCACGAGAGCGAGTCCGAATGCCAGGAGCAGGCGGACCCGCTTACGCCTCTTGGCTTTTGGGTCGGGAGGTGTCTCCAGCTGTTCGGTCTGCGTGGGCTGCGGCGGCGGGGGCGGCGCGGTCAGCGCCCGGGCCCGAGCCGCCGGGGAGTCGCCCTGCGGACCTTCGTCGGAGCCGTCACCGGCCGCGCCCCCGACGATGGGGGCGTCCTCGCCGAAGTCGACGTCCACGACGTCGGCGATGATGACCGTCACGTTGTCGGTGCCGCCGCCCTTGAGCGCCAGCTCGATCATCCGGTCCGCGCACTCCTGAGGGTCGGGAATGCGCAGCGCCTCGGCGAGCGTCTCGTTGCTCACCATGCCCGACAGCCCGTCGGAGCACAGCAGGTAACGGTCGCCCGCGCGGGCTTCCCGCACCGTGACGCTCGGTTCGACCTCGTGGCCGGTGAGCGCCTTCAGCAGCAGGGAACGCTGGGGGTGGGTCGCCGCCTCCTCCTCCGTGATCCGCCCTTGCTCCAGCAGCTCGTTGACGAAGCTGTCGTCGCGGGTGATCTGGGAGAACTGCCCGTTGCGGAGCAGGTAGGCACGCGAGTCGCCGACGTGTACGAGACCCAGCCGGGAGCCGGAGAACAACACCGCGGTGAGCGTCGTCCCCATCCCGTCGAGGTCGGGATCGTTGGCGACCAGTTCGGAGATCGCCTGGTTCCCCTGGTTGACGGCGTCGCGCAGCTGGGTCACCAGGTCGTCGCCGGGCTCGTCGTCGTCGAGGTGAGCCAAGGCGGCGATGACCACCTTGCTGGCCACCTCACCGGCGGCGTGGCCGCCCATACCGTCGGCGAGGGCGAGCAGACGAGGGCCGGCATACACGGAGTCCTGGTTGTTGGAACGAACCAGGCCCCGGTCGCTGCGGGCCGCATAGCGTAGGACGAGAGTCATGGGCGAAGCTCGATCACCGTCTTGCCTATCCGGATGGGGACACCGAGTGGGACTCGGAGGGGTGCAGTGACCTTAGCCCGGTCGAGGAAGGTGCCGTTGGTCGAGCCCAGGTCTTCGACGTACCACTCGTCGCCTCGCAGTGACAGGCGGGCGTGCCGTGTCGAGGCGTAGTCGTCGTCGAGGACGAGAGTCGAGTCGTCGGCCCGCCCGATCAGGATCGGCCTGCCGTCCAGGGCGATGCGCGTGCCGGCCAGCGCCCCGTGGGTGACCACCAGTTGCCGGGGCAGCTTGTTCCTGCCCCGTAGTGGCTTCTTCTCCTTGTTCCCGCGGCGGAGGCTGGGCACGTTGACCCGCAGCCCCGACGCCGCGTAGAGGTCCGAGCGCACCACGCGCAGCGCGGCGAACACGAACATCCAGAGCAGGACGAGGAATCCCACTCTGGTGAGTTGTACGACCAGCTCTGGCACCGGTTGTGTCAGCTCCCGCCTTCTCGCGCCCAACCTCTGGCGCCCATCGTCGTACGACCGTCCGCCGTGCGACTCATCGGCTCCACAGGTCACCCCGTGTGGCCGTCATTATGCGGGACACGCGTGTGGTTACCGTGCGGGACGCCGAAAGTCGTCGGTGGTCGGTCGGCTCCGCTCGTCGGACGCTCGCCGGACTCAGCCCTGGGTGCGGAACACCAGGGAGGAGTGGCCGACCCTGATCACGTCGCCGTCGGCGAGCTGCCAGGTCTGCACCGGCGTGCCGTTGACCGTGGTGCCGTTGGTGGAGCCGATGTCGGCCAGCGTGGCGCTCTGCCCGTCCCACGTGATCTCGAGGTGGCGGCGGGAGACACCGGTGTCCGGCAGCCGGAAGTCCGCGTCCTGACCGCGGCCGATCACGTTGCCGCCCTGCTTCAGCGAGTAGGTCCGGTTGGAGCCGTCGTCGAGCTGCAGCATCGCGCTGAGCGGCCGGTTCGCGGGAGGCATGCCACCGGGGTAGCCGCCCTGCTGCGCGTAGGGGTCGGCGCCCGGCGCGGGAGCCTGTGCGGGGTAGCCGGCGGGCGGGCTCGGCGGCGCCGCGTAGCCCTGGTCGTAGGCGGGCTGGCCGGTCGGCGTCGGCTGACCGTATCCCTGGTCGTACCCGGGCTGGCCGTAGCCCTGGTCGTAGCCGCCGGGCTGACCCGGCTGACCGTAACCCTGGTCGTACCCCGGTTGCCCGTAGCCCTGGTCGTACCCAGGCTGGCCATAGCCCTGGTCGTAGCCCTGCTGGCCATAGCCTTGGTCGTACCCCTGCTGACCGTATCCCTGGTCGTAGCCCTGCTGGCCGTAACCCTGGTCGTAGCCGCCGGGCTGGCCGGGTTGGCCGGGTTGACCGTATCCCTGGTCGTAACCGGGCTGTCCCTGTCCGTAGCCGTACTGGCCCTGCTGGCCGTACGGGTCACCCTGGTCGTATTGGCCGTAGCCGCCGGGCTGGCTCATTGGTCGGTCTCCTGCGTCGCTCATTCGTGCCGACCGCGTGAAAGTCCCGGCGTCATGTGCCTTGACGTCCGGGTCGACGGTCGAGCGGGTTCTGAACTTTCCAGTATGCAGCGCCTCGTTGCGCTCTAGCGAAACTACGACGTCACCATAGGTGTCCCAGCCGTGCTCAGCGAGATGCTCGGACACGGCTTCGGCGAGCATGCGGGTGACCCGCTGCCCGTCCGCCGCCATGCGGTCGTAGTCCTCGGCGCCCAACGAAACGACGTAGTGGTTGGGTGCGAGCTTGCGCCCGCCCGCGAGGTCTCGGACGTTGTCCTCACACTCCCGCTCCAGTTCCAACGCCACTTCTTGCGTGACGACGTTGCCACCGAATATTCGCGCGAAGGTATCTCCCACGAGGCTTTCGAGGCGCCGATCGAAGCGCTGCACGCGTCCCACCGGGACTACCTCCTTCCACGTGTACCTTCGGAGCCGATCGTATCGGGTTTTGCCGGTGAAACACGGGCCCCCGTGCAAGCCGTCCGATTCACCTTGCTACTCTGTTCTCACTGTCGAAGTTGCTCGGGCGAGTGGCGGAATGGCAGACGCGCACGGTTCAGGTCCGTGTGTCCGCAAGGACGTGAGGGTTCAACTCCCTCCTCGCCCACAGAGAAGACGAACCGCCGCCGGGGAAGGTTTCCCGGCGGCGGTTCTGCGTTGGAGGGCTGTTAGAGGGCTGGTGGCCATGGCTGGTGGGAACGAACGGTGGTCGGCCCGCACCAGGGCGATCGTGGCGGGGCGGCCCTCCGGCCAGGGGCAGCCGATGAACGTGCCGATCGCTCCCGCGAGCATGCTGGGCCTGGAGTACGCCCGTGAGGACGGCACGCCCACCTGGGCGGCGTTCGAGGCGGCGCTCGGGGATCTGGAGGGCGGCGACGCCGTCGCGTTCGCTTCGGGAATCGCCACGGCGTCCGCCGTGCTCGACGCGCAGCGCGTGGGCGCCAGGGTGGTGGTGCCGCGGGACAGCTACGCGGGCACCCGGAGCCACTTCGCGCACGAACAGGACGCGGGTCGGATCGAGGTCGTCTCGGTCGAGCCCGGTGACACGGGTGCGTGGCTCGACGCCGCGGCCCGCGCGGACCTGCTCTGGCTGGAGTCGCCCACCAACCCGAGCCTCCACGTGACCGACATCGCCGCGGTCGCCGCGGCGGCGCGTGAGCTGGAACACCGGCCGACGGTTGTGGTGGACAACACCTTCGCGACGCCGTTGGGGCAGCAGCCGCTCTCACTCGGCGCCGACGTGGTGGTGCACAGTGCCACCAAGTTCATCGGCGGGCACAGTGATCTGCTCCTCGGGGTCGCGGTGGCGGGCGATCCCGAGCGCGTCACCGCGCTGCGGCAGGCGAGGACCCGGCTCGGTGCGACTCCGGGTGCGCTCGAGGCGTTCCTGGCGTTGCGGGGACTGCGCACGCTTCCCGTGCGCTTCGCCGAGGCGTCGGCGACGGCGGCTCGGCTGGCGCAGCGGCTCGCGGAACATCCCGCGGTGAGCCGAGTGCGGTATCCCGGGCAGGGAGCGATGCTCGCGTTCGACGTGGCGGACGCGGAGAGGGCCGACGAGGTCTGTCGGGCACTGCAACTGGTTCAGCACGCCACGAGCCTGGGTGGCGTGGAAAGCACAATGGAGCGACGAGCGGCACGTCCTGGAGACGCGCATGTGGCCGCGGGGTTGCTTCGGTTGAGTGTCGGTTTGGAAGATCCCGAGGATTTGTGGGCCGACATAAACCGAGCGTTGTGTTCAGTGAACTGAACGCGCGCCTTCTTCCCTCCTTCGAGTAGTGGAATTGACGCCGTGTGTATGCTCCGCAACGACCGGTGTCTGATCTTCACCTGACTGGGTTTTCCCTTCCACTGTCTTCTTAGGAGACTCATGAGCAGCAGAAGAACGTTGGCCAGGGTCGGCGCGCTCGTGGCCGGAACGGCTACCGCCCTGTCCCTCGGCGCACTTCCCGCATCGGCGGAGGGTGCGAAGGCGGACATCGTCGGCGGGGGCGGCGAGAACGGGTACAACGTCAACCTCGGCCAGGGTTCTCAGAACATGCAGACCACGCTGTTCACGCTGAACATCGAGGGCGGCAACACGCTGCGCGCGTACTGCGTCGAAATCAGCGTCAGTGTGGACCCGAGCCGTTCGTTGTTCGAAAGCCCGTGGGACGAATTCCCGAACGCGGACTCCCCGTTCCACTCCAACCGCGACCGCATCAACTGGGTGCTGCACCACGGTTTCCAGGGCAAGAACCTCGACGCGCTCGAGGAGAAGCTCGTGGAGCAGGGTGTCGAGCTCCACAACGGACTGGACAAGCGGGAAGCCATCGCGGGTACGCAGGCCGCGGTGTGGCACTTCAGCGACGGCAAGGACATCGACCGGAACGACCCGTCGTCTTCCCGTGACGCCGGTGCGGACGCCGACGTGCTCGCGCTCTACGACTACCTCACCGGTGAGTCCAATGTGGGCATCGAGGAGCCCGCTCCCGCGTTGAAGGTGTCGCCGGAGACCGCCTCCGGTGCGGCGGGTGAGCGGCTCGGCCCGTTCACCGTGGGCACCACGGGCGAGATCACCGAGATCTCCACGGAGCTTCCCGAGGGCGTCACGCTGACCGACGCGGACGGCACGGAACTCGCCGCCGGTGACATCACCGACGGCACGGAAATCTACGTCGACGTCCCCGCCGAGGCCGAGGCGGGCGCGGGCGAGTTCTCGTTGAGCGCCACCGCGCACCTGGCCACCGGGCGCCTGTTCGTCAGCGAGGGTTACGACCGCAAGCCCGCGCAGTCGCTGATCGTCGCGTCGTCGGAGGACACCAACCTTTCGGCCAAGGCCGGTGTGGAGTGGAACGCCGCCCCGCAGCCGACCGAGCCGGAGGAGACCACCGAGACCCCGGCTCCGAGCGAGACGACCAGCGAGGCGCCGGCTCCGACCGAGACGACGCAGCCCTCGGTGAAGCCGCAGGCGGACTCCGAGGACCTGGCGCAGACCGGTGCGTCGCCGATGGTGCCGCTGCTCATCGGGCTCGGCCTCCTCGGTGCCGGTACGGGCGCGATCCTGTTGCAGCGTCGCAAGAAAAGCGCGTGACGCCTGGAGTCGTCCACTGAGATGATCGAAAGCCACCTCGCCCGCCTCGCGCGGGGAGGTGGCTTTCGTCGTTGTCGGAGGACTTTTCGTGTACGGAGTCGCGCCACCGGAGCGGCTGGGCGAGTTCCGGCTCGCGGACGGTCGGGTGCTGGGCTGGAGCGAGTGGGGTCCGCCGACCGGTCGGCCCGTGCTGCTGTGCCCCGGGGCGGCGACGAGTCGCCGGTTGGGGTTCGGCTCCGATCACGTGCACGAGCTCGGTGTGCGGTTGATCGGTCTGGACCGGCCGGGGCTCGGTGTGTCGAGCCCGGCGCCGGGTCGGACAGTGGGCCGGACAGTGGGTCGGACAGTGGGTCGAGCACTGTCGGACTTCGCCGGCGACGTCGAGCAGTTCGTCGAAGCTCGGTGCGGTGAGGCCCCGGTCGTGGTCGGCTTCTCGCAGGGGGCGCCCTTCGCCTTGGCCTGCGCCGTGGCGGGCCTGCCGTCGGCTCTGTATCTCGTCTCCGCCGCCGACGAGGTCGCCCGGTGGCACGCGGCGGGTGCGCTCGACGGCCACCTGGCGACCCTCGTGGACCTCTGCGCCCGAGACCCGGACGCGGCCTACGAGCGGTTCCTCGCCTTCGACGCCGACGCCGTGCACCGCATGGTGTTGGCGGGAAGTCCGGCCCGCGACGCGGCGGTGTACGCGGAACCGGTGTTCGACGCGGCCTACCGGACGGCACTGGCGGAGGGGTTCGCGCAGGGGCCACACGGTTACGCCACCGACACCCTGGCCGCGATGCGTCCGTGGCGGCTCGATCTCGACCGCGTGTCGTGCGCGGTGGAACTCTGGTACGGCGACGAGGACACCGGCCATTCCCCCGACAACGGGTGCACTCTGGCCGACCGTATCCCCGGCGCCGTGCGTCGCGTGTTGCCCGGGGAGGCCGGTTCGGTGCTGTGGACGTGCGGCGAGGCGCTGCTGCGGCGGATCGTGACCTGACTCGTTCCCGCGTGGAGCGCGACCGTTAGTGTTCACCCCTCGTCGCGGCAACGAGCACGATCTGGTCGGGGGTTTTCCATGGAGTTCCGGGTTCTGGGCCCGCTGCAGGTCGTCGACGGGGACCGGGAGATCACCGTTCCTGCCGGGCGGCTCCGCGTACTCCTCGCCGCTCTGGTGTGCAACGCGAACCGCGTGGTCTCGGTCTCCGAGCTGGTGTCGTACCTGTGGGACGAACCCGGTCCGGGTGCGCACAGCACGGTCCGCTCGTACGTGCGCAGGCTTCGCGCGTGCCTGCGTGAGGTCGACCCCACCAGGGTGTTCGTGCGACTCCGCAATCCCGGCTACGTCCTGGACGTGGCGGACGACGAGGTGGACCTCCTGCGGTTCCGGTCGATCGTGGCGGCCGCGCACGAGATCGACGACCCGGCGAGGGCGGCGGAGGCGTTGCGGTCGGCGCTCTCGCTGTGGCGGGGTGAGCCGCTGGCCGACGTCAGGTCGGACGAGTTGTCGCGGTCGCTCGTGGCGGCGTTGGAGGAGGAGCGCACCCGGGCGATCGAGGACCGTGTCGACCGGGAGTTGGCCGCCGGGCGGCACGGTGCACTCGTCGGCGAGTTGACGGCGTTCGTCGAGCGGTATCCGTTGCGGGAACGGTTCTGGGGCCAGCTGATGCTCGCGTTGGCGCGGGGTGGGCGGCAGGCCGAGGCGCTGTCGGCGCACCAGCGCCTGCGAGCCATCCTGTCCGAGGAGCTCGGCATCGATCCCGGGGCCGAGGTGCAACGGATCCACGAGGCCATCCTGCGTGGGGAGGACCGCACCGCCGAGGCCCCGGCACAACTCGTGGGCGAGCTGTCCGTGCCCCGGCAACTCGTCGCCGAGTGCGCCGGGTTCGTCGGTCGGTCCGCGATGGTGGACGAGCTGGTGCACTGGCTCACGAACTCGCGGGGCCGACGGCTGTTGGTGCTCAGCGGGCAGCCGGGTGTGGGGAAGACGGCGCTGGCCGTGCGGCTGGCCCACCACGTCGCGGAGCACTTCGCGGACGGGCAGGTGTTCGTCGACCTGCGTGGTTTCTCGGGCCTTGCCACAGCGGAGCCCGCCGACGTGCTGTTGCGAATCCTGCGCGCCTTCGGGGTCCCGGCGGCGGGTGTGCCGGACGGCGTCGACGCTCGCGGCGCGCTGCTGCGTTCGCTGGTGCGTGGGCGTCGGGTGTTGTTCGTGCTGGACGACGCGGCGGACGCCGGCCAGGTGCGGCCCCTGCTGCCCGGCACCGGCGAGTGCGCGGTGATCGTCACCGCGAGGTACGCGCTGTCGGGTCTGGTGGCGCTCGACGAGGCGCGTGGCGTGCGGGTTCCCGCGCTGAGCACCGCCGAGTCGACGGTGCTGTTGTCGCGGCTGCTCGTGGGGCGCGGCGACGGCAGCGACGAGCTGAGGCAGCTTGCGCACGCGTGCGGTGGGGTGCCGCTGGCCCTGCGTCTCGCGGCGACGTCCCTGGCGACGCGGCGAGGAGTGTCTGTGCCGGAGCTGCTGAACTCCCTGACCGAGCACGGGCCCGAGCTGTTGACGGTGCCGGGGGACGACCGGGCGAGTGTGGGTGCGGCGTTCGAGCGGTCGCTGGCGGCGTTGTCCGGACCGGCGAGGCACACGCTGCTGTTGACGAGTGTGCTGCCGGGGCCCGAGTTCACGGTGCAGGCCATCGCCGCGCTGGCCGAGTGCGAGACCGGACACGCAGCGCAGGTCGTGGCGGAGTGGGAGGAGGCCAACCTGGTCGCCTCGCCCGGCCCGCGACGACACCGGTTGCTCGACCTGGTGCGGGCGTGCGTCCTGCGGGCCGGTGAGCGGGAGTTGCCGGGGCGGGTACGGGCCGCGGCGGCGAAGCGGATCACGGAACACTACGTCCACACGGCCGTGCGCGCGGGCAAGTTCGTGCGCCGGGCGCCGCTGCACCTGGGGCTGCCCGTGCCGTCGGATCGCGTTGCCACGGTGCGGTTCGACGACCTGCGGGAGGCCCTGGCCTGGTACGAGGCCGAACGCGCGAACCTCGTCGCCGTCGTCCGGGAGTCCGAGCGTCGCGGCTGGCACGCCTACGCGTCCGCGCTGCCGATCGTGCTGTGCACGTTCTACGTCCTGCGCAAGCACTGGTCCGATTGGGAGGAGACCCACGAGGTCGCGCTGCGGGCTGCTCGGCGCAGCGAGGACCGCCGAGCGGAGTCGACGGTGTTGCACCGGCTCGGCGCGCTGTACAACAGCAGCCAGGAGTACGACGCCGCGTTGCGGGCCAACAAGGCGGCGATCGCGATCGGTGAGGAGATGGCCGATCCGCGCCTGGTGGCGACGGCGCTCACGGGGCTGGGCACCACCTACCGCGCGCTCGGGAGGTTCACCGAGGCGAAGCGGTGCTACGAGCGGTCGCTGCGGTTGCATGCGGAGACGGGCAATCCCTACGAGCGCCTCGGGCCGCTGGTCAACACCACGCGGCTGTACGTGCAACGCGGCGAGTTCGACAGGGCCCTCGCCTGCGGCAGGGAAGCGGTCAAGGTGGCCAAGGCGTACGGCTCGGCGAGTCATCCGGCGGTGGCCTGGCGCGATCTGGGCGAGGTCTACCTGGCGGCGGGGCGGCGCGACGACGCCGTGGACGCGTTGCGCAAGGCGGTGCGGCTGGCCGGGTCCGCCGGCGACGTCGTGACGCAGGCTCGCAGTCGGCAGTTGCTCGCCTCGGCGGGAAGTCCTGCGCTGGTCGACGCGGTGGAGTGACCGCGTGGCACAGGAGTGTCACGCGACTGCACGCGCCCGGCGGCAGAGTGGCGGTCGCCGCCCGGGGGCCGGTTCGACGCGCTCCCGTCCAGCGGGGGAGCGAGACGAGTGTGACAGGCGCTGATCGGGGGTTGTGACGGCCTGCTCGTCGCGATGCCGGGCGCCCGTGTGGTGGAGGGGAGCGGCGTGGGTGCCGGTGGACCAGCTGTACCGCTCGCGGAGCAGTGCCCGTTTCGCGAGCGGTACGAGCGGTCGGCCGGTGCCTCGGCGCTACCGCGCGAGCTCGGCGAGGCGGAGGTAGGAGTCGAGCTGGGCGCCGCGGTCGTAGGTGTTCAGGGTGACGAGGATTTCGTCGGCGCCGGTGCGTCGCACGACGTCGGACAGTTCCTCCCGCACTGCCGCGGGCGTGCCGAAGACGTGTCTGTCCAGGACTTCGGCGATCTTCCTCGACTCGCGTTCGTTCGGCGTCGGGAGGGCCTCCGGTGAGCGCAGGGGTGGAAAGACTCCGTGGGTGCGTGAGTGCACGAGCGACCACGTCTCCGGCAGCAGCAGTTCGCGCGCTTCGGCCTCGGTGTCGGCCACGGCCACGGCCAGCGACACCACCACGTGCGGTCGCGTCCACAGCGTCGACGGGCGGAACTCGGCCCGGTACCGCTCGACGTGCTCGACCATGGCGTCCACACCGGACAGTGGAGCGATGACGAGGGCGAGTCCGGTCTCGGCCGCGATGCGGGCTCCCGCTCCGGTCGCCAGGACGAACGCGGGAATCCGCAGTCCCTCGGCGGGAACCGCGTGCACTCCCGGGTGGACGGTCGACTCACCGGCGAAGTACTCCAGCAGCTCCCGGATCCGCTCGCCGAACTGTTCGGCCTCGCGCTTGCCCGCGCCCAAGGCCTCACGCTCGCGGCGGGTGAACCCGACCGACCGTCCCAGTCCCATGTCGATCCGTCCGGGATGCAGCGCCTCCAACGTCCCGAACTGCTCGGCCACCACGAGCGGCCGGTGGTTCGGCAGCATCACTCCGCCCGTGCCGACGCGGATCCGGTTCGTACGCGAGGCGACGGTGGACGCGAGCACGGTGGGGGCCGAGCCGGCGATGCCGGGGACACTGTGGTGCTCGGCGACCCAGAACCGGTGGTACCCGCACTCCTCCAGCTGCCGGGCGAACTCGACCGTGTGCCGCACGGCGGTGGCCGGGTCCTCGCCGTGGCGTACGGGCGATCGGTCGAGCACGGACAGCGGCACCGGCCGGCGTCTGTCGTCCATGACCAGCTCCTAACGCCCCGTTCGATTCGAGTCCCCGGCCGGGCTTTCAGTGTGCCTGTGCGGCCTCGGCGAGTGCCAGTATCCTCCGGGCCTGTTCGACGTGGAGGTTCTCCACCATTCGACCGTCCACAGTGGCTACGGCGCGGCCCTCGGCCATCGCCTCCTCGAAAGCCGCGACCACACGCCTGGCGTGATCGGTCTCCGCCTCGGACGGCGAGAACACGCGGTTGCACGGTTCGAGCTGGCTCGGGTGGATCAGGGTCTTGCCGTCGAAGCCGAGTTGGCGGCCCTGGACGCACTCCGCCTCGAAGCCCTCGGTGTCGCGCACGTCGTTGTACACGCCGTCGAGCACGGGCTTGCCCGCCGCGCGCGCCGCGAGCAGGCACCACGAGAGGCTCGCCAGCAGCGGTGCCCGGCCCCGCACGGTCTCGGCGTGCAGTTCCTTGACGAGGTCGTTGGTGCCGAGGACGAGCACGGTCAGCGCGTCGGACGCGGTCGCGATCTCCTCGGCCCGGAGCACGGCCGCCGGGGTCTCGATCATCGCCCAGATCGTCGTGTGCTCCGGTGCGCCGGCGTCGGCGAGTGTCGCCTCGACGGCGTGCACGTCCGACGCCGAGCCGACCTTCGGCACCACGACGGCGTCCGGTCCGGCCTCGGCTGCGGCGCGCACGTCGGCGTCGTGCCACGGCGTGTCGAGGCCGTTGACCCGGATGGCGACCTCGCGCCGCCCGTACGGCGCCGCGGCCACCGTCTCGCACACGCGGCGCCGCGCCGATTCCTTGGCGTCCGGCGCGACCGAGTCCTCCAGGTCGAGCACCAGCGCGTCGGCGGCCAGGGTTGAGGCCTTCTGCAGAGCGCGCTCGTTCGCCCCGGGCAGATAGAGAACGGAACGGCGTGGCCTCACGGTGTCCTCCTCGTGCCGTGTGTGCGGCGAGCGACGTCCGTCCCCCGCCCTCGGGAACCCTACGACGAGCCGACCGTCGACCGTTCAGCCGCGTGTCACCCATACGGCCGCACCGCTCGACCGAAGTCGTCCGACCGCCCACCGACCGATCACCGACCGTTGGGCGCCGCCGATCGCAGGTACGGGCTGAAGACACACCTGACGCCCGTTTGCGCTGGTACTCAAGTCACGTGCCGTTTTCGACGCGGCACCGGCACACAGGCGGACTTCAGGGAGGCGGACTTCGTGGCGGTAACACCCGGGCATACCGCGACTACGAGTGGATCGAACGACGTTCGGTCGATCTCCGGTCGCGTCGGGCCCACTCTCGAACTTCCCGCCAATCCCGCTGCTCTCGCGAAGCGGGCCGCTCCGCTGCTGGGCTGGCAGGGGACCGTGCTCCCGCAGCTGACGCTGTTCGGCCGCCGCGTGTTCGTCGTGGCCCGGCTGCGCCCCGAAGCGCACGCCGAGCGCATTGCCACGGGCCTGCGGCCGATGACCGACCGGGCCACCGTGGCCACGTGGGCGTGGCCGGAGTTCTCTCGGACGGCTCCGCCGCCCGCCGTCCACATCGCCGGCGTGCTCGCCGTGGCCCGGCACTGGCGGACCGGGATGGCGGCGACGGTGCCCTTCGCCCGTTACGGCGAGGCGGCGATGGTGCTGCCGAGCGCGGCGACGTTGAGCCACGACTACGTGGACAACTGCCTGCCGAGGGCCCGGATGTACGGGCTCGGAGTGGTGGCGGCCGACGAGAACGCGAAGGTCGACCTCGACGTCACCTGTGGAGACGACCGCATCAACCTCGGCTCGGACGAGGTGTGGCGGTGGGTCCACGAGGTCGCCTACGAGCGGTTGCTCGCGTGCGAGGCCGCGGGATCGCTGACCTGATCACGTTCCGCTGCCGGGGTGTGTGCGGGCGGCTAGGGTCGGCCTCATGCGAGTTGTCATCGCCGGAGGACACGGCAAGATCGCGCTGCGGTTGGAGAAGTCGCTCGCCGCGAACGGCGATACGGCCGTCGGAATCATCCGCAAGCCCGAGCAGGCCGACGACCTGCGAGAACTCAGTGCCGAGCCGGTCGTGCTCGATCTGGAGAACGCGACCGCCGACGAGGTGATCGAGGTGCTGTCCGGCGCCGACGCGGCGGTGTTCGCCGCGGGTGCGGGGCCGGGCAGCGGGGTCGCTCGCAAGGACACCGTCGACAAGGGCGCGGCGGTGCTGTTCGCGGAGGCCGCCGAGCGGGCCGGGGTCCGGCGGTTCGTGCAGATCAGTTCGATGGGTGCGGGTCAGGAGATCGACGCCGAGGTCGAGGCCAAGGTGGGCGAGGTCTTCGCCGCCTACCTCCGGGCCAAGGCGGCGGCCGAGCAGGACCTGCGGCGGCGTGATCTGGACTGGACGATCCTGCGTCCGGGTCGGCTCACCGACGACCCGGGCATCGGCATGGTGCGGCTGGCCGACGACGTGCCGAGGGGCGACGTTCCGCGCGACGACGTCGCCGAGGTCGTCCGGCTCCTGCTGTCCGACACCACCACGTACGGCCGCACGCTCGAACTGACTTCCGGCAACACTCCCATCGCGGAGGCGTTGGAGCGGCTGTGACGCCGTCGGCTCCGCCTCAATCGATCGGGCCCAGCACGCGGTCGAGGTAGGCGTTGCCGAACACCCCGTGCGGATCGAGCTCGGCCCGCACGCGACGGAAGTCGTCGAACCGCGGATAGAGCTCGCGCAGGCGATCGGCGCCGAGTGCATGGAGCTTTCCCCAGTGCGGGCGGCCGCCCACCGCGTCGGCGATTTCGGCGAACCCCGCGAAGTACTCCTCGTACGGCATGCCGACGTACTGGTGCACGGCGATGTAGGCGGAGTCGCGACCGTACGCCGTGGAGAGCCAGACGTCGTCGCCCGCCGCGACCCGGATCTCCGCGGGGAAGGCCACCGGGTGCCGCAGCCGGGGCACCAGCGCGCGGAGTCCGTCGAGCACCTCGGGCAGCCGCTCTCGCGGCACCGCGTACTCCGACTCGACGAACCGCACCGCCCGCTGGGTGGCGAACACGCGATGAGCGGTGTCGCTGTAGCGGCGAGTGGACAATGCCGACGAGGCGAGCGCGCCCAGGCTGGGAACGAGCCGGGGGACGGCGCGGCCCAGGCGGCAGAGAGCGCCGAACGCGGCGTTCTCCATGAGCGTGTAGTCGACGAACCGGCGGACCGCCGACAGCGGTCGGGCGACCGTGCCGGGCGCGCATCGGGTGTTGCGCTTGACCAGCGCGTTGCGGCCGTAGGGGAACCAGTAGAACTCCACGTGGTCCTCGGTGTCGGCGAGGTCGTCGAAGGACGCCAGAATCCGGTCGAGAGGCAGTGGGCCTTCCTGTGTCTGGAGCACGAAGGCGGGCTCGCAACGCAACGTCACGGTGGTGAGGACGCCGAGAGCGCCCAGGCTCACCCGGGCGGCGTCGAACAACTCCGGCCGCTCGTCCGGTGAGCAGCGGACGAGGGAGCCGTCGGCCGTCACGAGTTCCAGGGCCGCGACCTGGGTGGCGAGTCCGCCGAACGCGGCGCCGGTGCCGTGGGTGCCGGTCGAGATCGCGCCCGCGACCGTCTGCGCGTCGATGTCGCCGAGGTTCGTCATCGCCAGGCCCAGGGCGTCGAGCAGTGCGTTCAGGCGCCGCAGCGTGGTGCCCGCGCGGACGGTGACGAGGCCGGTGTCCACGTCGGCCCTGACGAGGCCGGACAGAGCCCCGAGGTCGAGGGCGTCGCAACCCGGGTCGGGCGCGGCGACGGGAGTGAACGAGTGGCCGCTCCCGACGGGGCGGACGCGCCCGCCGCGCTCGGCCACGTCGGCGACGACGGCGCGCAGTTCGTCGGTGTCGGACGGGCGGTGGATCCGGCGTGGGTGCGCCGACGCGGTTCCCGCCCAGTTCGTCCACGGTGTCACCCGGGCCTCCTCAACGTTGCCGCCACGATAGGTGAATGAGATTCGCGTTCACAAGATTCCTGCCGTAACGTTCGCCGGGTGAACGCCATCTCCGCCGTCCCGTACGACCGCGCGACCCGGGACCTCGACCCGCCGCTGGCCGTGGTCGACCTCGACGCCTTCGACGCCAACGCCGATGACCTTGTGCGGCGGGCCGGTGGAGTGCCCGTTCGCGTCGCGAGCAAGTCGGTGCGCTGCCGGGCGCTGCTCGAACGCGTGCTCGCCAGACCCGGCTTCGCGGGCCTGCTCTGCTACACCCTCCGCGAGGCCCTCTGGCTCCATGCGTCGGGCACGTGCGACGACCTGGTGGTCGCGTACCCGACCGCGGACCGCGCGGCGCTGCGCGAGCTCGCCGCCGACGAGGGCGCCCGGCGCGCGATCACCGTCATGGTCGACTCGCCGGAACAGCTCGACCTCGTGGCCGACACCCTCGGGCCCGAGCACCCGGAGCTGCGGGTGTGCGTGGAGTTCGACGCGTCGTGGCGCCCGGTGCCCGGCGTCCACGTCGGAACCCGCCGGTCTCCCGTGTTCACTCCGCGGCAGGCGGCGCGCCTCGCCCGGCACATCGTCGATCGGCGAGGCTTCCGGCTGGTCGGCGTGATGGGCTACGAGGGACAGATCGCCGGTCTGCCGGACGGCGACGCCGGTGTCGGGGGAGCGCTCGTGCGCTGGATGCAACGGCGTTCGGAGGCCGAGCTCGCGCGACGGCGCGCCGACGTGGTGTGCGCGGTGCGGGCGGTCACCGCGCTGGAGTTCGTCAACGGCGGCGGCACGGGCAGCCTCGAATACACGCGCACCGACCCCTCCGTCACCGAACTGACCGCGGGGTCGGGACTCGTCGGACCGGCGCTGTTCTCCCGGTACCGGCGGTTCTCGCCGCGTCCGGCGGCGCTGTTCGCCCTCCCGGTGGTGCGCAGGCCGAACCGCCGGACCGTCACCCTGGCCGGAGGCGGATACGTGGCGTCCGGTCAAGCGGGAGCCTCGCGGTTGCCCTTGCCCCACCTCCCGCGCGGATTGCGACTCCTCGCGGTGGAGGGTGCGGGCGAGGTGCAGACACCCGTCACCGGGCGCGCCGCGCGACGGCTCGCCCTCGGGGACCGCGTCTGGTTCCGCCACGCCAAGGCGGGTGAGCTCGCCGAGCACTTCCCGGAGTACCACCTCGTGTCCGGGAACCGGCTCGTGCGCACCGTGCCGACCTATCGTGGCGAGGGACACTTCTTCGGCTGACACCGATGAGTTCGGGCGGGCGGCGTGGTCGGTATCGCCGACATCGCCGGTTCTCTCGAAGGGGTGGTTCCCATGGCGACCACGCGTGCGCTCAGGTTGTGGATGCAGGTTTCGCTCGACGGCTTCGTCGCCGGCCCGGGCGGTGAGTTCGACTGGCCGACGTACGAGAAGGAACTGCACACCTTCGCCGTGGAGCAGGCGGGCGACGTGGGCGCGATGCTGTACGGCCGCAAGGTGTACGAGGGCATGGCCGCGTACTGGCCCGATCCGACGCGCTACCCCGGTGCCACCGAGCTGGATCTGCGGTACTCGGAGATCTGGAAGCGCGTGCCGAAGTACGTCTTTGCCACGTGACGGTCATTCACCGAACTTGCCCGCCAGGTAGCCCTTGATCAAAGCCTTGGTCTCGTCGATGACGGCCTGGTCGCCCTGGGGGTCGAGGCGGAACGCGTAGTTGAGCAACCCGTCCGCGGCCTCCACGGCGACCGAGATCGGCAGGGTCGCCTCCTCCGGCGGCACGTTGACGTGGGCGGTGAGCAGGCCCGTCAGGGCGTCGATGATGACGCGGTTGTTCGTGCGCCCCTCGTCGAGCAGCTGCAGGTCGACCACGTCACCGAAGTGCACCGTGGAGAATCCCGGCACCTGGCGGTGCATCGTCAGGTAGATGTCGAGCAGCGAGTCGACGACATCCCACCAATGGTGTGGATCGAGCGTGCCGAGCCGCTCGTTGACGGCGGCGATGAACCGCTCGAGATTGCGTTGGGTCAACGCCTGCACCACGGCCCGTTTGTCCGGGAAGAACTGGTACAGGGACCCCACCGCGACTCCCGCGCGCTTGGCGATGAGCGTGGTCGTCAGTCCTTCGTAGCCGATCTCGTCGAGCAGTTCGGCGCTCGCGTCGAGCATGCGCTCGACCCGCCTGGCGCTGCGTTGCTGGACCGGCTGTCGGCGGAGAGGTGTCGCCGCCTGCGTCACCGATTGGTTCTCGGACACGTCGTGCTCCTTGCTGTGCAGGTCAGCGACTTTATCGCGTCCGGATCGGCGTTCACCGTCGAGTGAATGCCTTGTGCCACAAGGAAAAAGGTGCACACACGGGACCGTGGGCCGGTGCCTGTCGGGGGGAGGGGGAGTGCACGGCACCGGCCCACGGTGTATCGGGGCCGCACCACGGGCGGGGTTCCTCGCGGTGTGCGATGTGGAGTTGTGCAGCTGGCTCCGCGGCGGCTCAGTCGCCGTCGTGGAGCGGGGAACCGGCGGCCGAGCTCGTCACGCTCGGGGGTACGCACGACCCGGCCGCCGGCGATCGAGTCCGCCCTGAGGCGGAGGAACGGGGAGGGGTCCGGGTCACCGGCCCGCGCCTCCCACGAGCGCGTGTTTCCCGCTCGGCGGTGTCGGCACACGCCGCGGTTGGTCGGGCACCGGGGGCGCCGCGCTGGAGGCGGCCGACACGCCCGGGCCGGCCGCCCGGCGAAGCCTCCGGGTCCGACGGGAGTCCTGGAAGTGCGCGAGTCCACCCGCCACCAGGTGGTCGTGGGCGACCTGCCACACGGAGCACGGCGCCTTGCAGCGGTGCCAGCGAGTGGAGCACGTCGGGCAGTCACCTCTCTCGTCCGGCTCGTGGGCCGAGAGCATCACCCGCCACCCCTGGGTGAGACGGGGCAACTCGGAACGCGCCGCCGAGATCAACGCCGGGGAATCCGCCTCGTTGGCGAGTTCGGCGAGCATGTCGAGGCGCTCCCACACCGCATTGCGGAGTACCTGCCCGAGAATTTCGTCCACCTGGCCCTCACCGTCGCCTTCCCGCCAGTTCGGCGGCTTCGTTCAGTGCGGCCCGGAGTTGGCCGAGCTGGCCGGCTGACAGCCGCGCCGTCTCTCCGGGCGGTCCGACGAGGACCACCTCGTCGTCGTCCACATACACCGTGAGACACCGGTCGCGGCTGATCAGATCTCCGCACTGCACGCGCCAGACCACCTGGCCGCCTTCGTACCGTCGTCCCGAGTCGAAGTAGGGCGCTGTCCTGCTCGGCGGCGTGATGGCCCGGCGCGTGGGCTTCCCGGAACCACGGAGGGCGGACACCGTGTCGGTCCCAGCAGCACCTGCTGTGATCGAGTGCACGTCCACCACGCCCTTCGTCTGTTCCGTCGTTCGCGGTTGTTCCTGCCGGGGAGACCTCGTGACTGCGGACCGTGTTCGGTCGGCCACGCATCTCCTGCACCTACCTTGCGGTGAAAAGAACGGGGTGAGAAGCCTCGGTGCGCCCGCCAGCGGCGACCGGCCCGAGTGGAACGCCGAACGGTCGCGGGAGTTCGGTTCGACCGATCAAACGCCCACATTCGGGTTTCGCACGGTTCAATGGGCGTTGCTTACGCTGCACACCGACGCCCGACGGGACTGTGGAGGGGCGGACATGGACGCCAACGAGGACGCGAAGCAGGGCCGCATCAACCCGGAGGTCTGGGAAGCCCGCGACATGCGTGACGCCCTGGCGAACCGCAACATCAGCGAGGTCTACCGGCAGCTCCGGATGCACGGCATCTCGCAACGGCAGATCGCCGCGATGACCGGCCAGTCGCAGTCCGAGGTGTCGGAAATCCTCAAGGGCCGCCAGGTCATGGCCTACGACGTGCTGTCGCGCATCGCCAAGGGTCTCCGCATCCCGAGGGGATACATGGGTCTCGCCTACGACGAGGCCACGCAGAACCAGGTCGTCGGCGACGGCGACGAGCAGCAAGCTGAGGAGGACGAGTCCGTGAAACGACGGAAGTTCCTCGCACACGCCGCCCAGGTCACAATGGGGGCCGCGGTGTTCGGCCCTGCCTCCACGGCGTGGGCGTCGAGCCCGGGTAGGACTCCGGCACCGGGGCGGATCGGGATGACGGACGTCCGCCAGGTGGAGGCGGCGACCCGAGCACTCCGGGCGTTGGACTACCAGTACGGCGGCGGCTTCTGTCGCGATGCGGTGGTGGCGCAGCTGTCGTGGGGCCAGCAGATGCTCCAGGCCAGCGGCTCGGAGAAGGTCAAGTCGCGGTTGTACGTGGCGTTGGCCGACCTGCACAGCCTCGCGGGGTGGACGTCGTTCGACATCGATCTCGTCGATTCGGCGCGCAACCACTTCGCGCAGGCGCTCGAACGGGCGAAGCAGGGCGACAACCACCCGCTCGTCGCCAACATCCTCTATCGCATGGGCCGGGTCTACCTGCACCAGGACGCGCCCAACGACGCGTTGAAGCTGTTCCAGCTCGGACAGCTCGCCGCGCAGGAGTCGGGGTCGGAGCTCGCGGTCGCGGTGCTGTGTGCCAACGAGGCGTGGGCCTACGCGGCGATGGGCAACGCCGAGCAGGCGATGAAGCTGCTCGGGCGGACCCGCGACGAGTTCCAGCGCGCCGACGTGGCGAACGCCGAGTCGTGGGTCCGCTTCTTCGACGAGACCGACGTGCACGCCATGATCGGCACCGTCCACACGACCCTGGCGCAGCAGGCCGACCCGGCGCACACGCGCTACGCCATCCCCGCGCTGCGCAGGGCCACCGACGCGTACGGCGACGACATGGCGCGCAGCAAGACCTTCAGCCTCAGCATGCTGGCCACCAACCACATGCTGGAGGGCGACATCGACCACGGGGCGAAGATCGGGAGCAAGGCGCTGGACTGCGCGGAAGGGCTCAAGTCCGCCCGCGTGAAGAAGCGCATGGAGCCGTTGCGGCAGGAGGCGCTGCGGCGGAGCAACAACAGCGACGCCCGCGACCTCGCCGAGCGGATGACCGAGTTCTTCGCCTGAGCGTGGCCGGCTGGGACGGGGCGTCGGCGCCGTCGGACGGTCGGTTCGCGGGTCCCGCACTGGATGCCGTGGTGCGGGAGGTCTGCGCGCTGCTGGGGTTGGACCATCGGGACGCGGAGTTGCTGCGCTTCACCAACAACGCCGTGTACGAGCTGCGCCGCGAGCAGGCGGTGGTGCGCATCGTCGGCTCGCGTGCCCTGCGGCGCCGGGCGCACACGGTGGTCCGCGTGGCCCGGCACCTGGCCGAACACGGTGTCCCGGCCGTCCGGCTGTTCGGTGATCTGCCACAGCCGCTCCGCGTGCGCGGACACGTGGTCACGGTGTGGCACCGCGTCCGCCCGGCCGGGCGGACCGCGACCCCCGCCGCCCTGGCGGAGCTGCTCCGGGCTGTGCACGCCGTCCCGCCGCCGGACGACCTTCCCCGCTGGTCGCCGTTGAGGGACGTGCGGGGAAGGATCAGGGACGCGGAGGAGCTGACGGCGGCCGACGAGCGGTTCCTATGGGAGCGGTGTGAGCACCTCGAACAGCAGTTGGCGGAGCTGGAATTCCCGCTGCGGCCGGCTCTGGTGCACGGTGACGCCCACCTCGGCAACGTGATCGTCGGTGAGCGCAACCCCGTCCTGTGCGACTTCGACTCCTCGTGCGTGGGTCCGCCGGAGTGGGACCTCGTTCCCCTGGCGGTGGGGCACGAGCGGTTCCGTGACGCACCCGCCCGGTACCTGCAGCTCGCCCGGCACTACGGCTTCGACGTCCGCAGCTGGGAGGGCTTTCCCGTGTTGCGCGCGGTACGGGAGCTGAAACTCACCACGAGCGTGCTGCCGATCGCCCGGAGTCGCCCCGCCGTGCGGGCCGAACTGGCACGCCGACTCGCTGATCTGCGCGGCGGTCGTTCCGGCACTCGTTGGTACCGGTACCGCTGAACAGCCGCATTCGCCTCCCCCGGTCGTCGGTACCGCGTCCTGTCGACCCGATCGGCGGCGTTCGCCGACTGTTCGTGGCCGTTCGTCGCTTCGACCGGAAGTGGTGGCGACGCGCTGTCGAGGGCCGAAACTTCGGTCCAACCGAATTCGGCGGTGTATCCCAGGTCACACCAAGGGTGTGCGGGACAGGACCGCCGCGAGTCCGTAGGCGAGTCCCATGACGGAGAGTTCCACGACGGCGAACGCGGCCAGAGCGGTGCGCTTGTGGCGGACGACGCCCGGCATGAGCTTCCATCGCGTGTAGCCACCGAGCGCGGCGACCACAGCGAGAGCGACGACCTTGCCGAGGAGCAACTGTCCGTACGCGGTCGTGAACAGTCCCGGCCACAGGGCCACCGTCGGGTGTTGCACGAACTCGACCACGCCGTTGAGCACGCCCGTGGCCGCCGCGACGGCGAGGCAGGCCGTGGCCAGTCGCGAGAACCGCGGCAGTGCGGTGGCCAGCAGGCTCCGGTTCCGTGGCGCGAGTGCGATCAGTGCGCCCAGGCCGCCGGTCCAGGCGACCACGCTCACGATGTGCAGTTCGAGCAGCAACATCGCGTATTCGGCGAAGTGCGAGTCGCCCGCGTGGCCGGTGACGGGAAGCGGGAGCAGTGCGAACAGGCCCGCGCCGACGACGAGTTCGGGAGGCACCCTGTGCCCGAGCCGGGCCGCCGCGAGGGCGAGCAGGGCCTGGGTCAGCGCGAACCCCGCCACCACCAGCAGCGCCTTGCCCGCGGCGACCGTCTCGACGTAGGAGCGGAGGTCGGCGAACGACAGCGCGCCCCGGCCCGGCCGGTACTCGGCGGCCTGCAGCACGAGGCTCGCCAGCGCCGCCACCGCCCACACGAGCGCGGACATCGCGACACCGAGTCGGGCCTGCGCGAACACCCGGGCCGACGAGGACGGTACGCGATCACCCGCCAGCAGGGGGAGGATCGCGCAGCCGATGGCGGCGACGGCGGCGAGGTCGAGGGCGGCCCTCGCGAGGGGAAGTCCGACACGCACGGCGGTGTCGACCTGGGCGATGCCCGCCACCGGGGTCGTGGTCGTGAGCGCGAGCCCGGCGAGAACGCCGGACAGCGCGGCGGTGATCACCGCGATGAGGGGCGCGAGACGCGGTGACGACGGGGATACGGTCGCGGACCTGCTCACTCCACGAAGCCTACGCACCGTCCCTACCCTCTGTCGTCCCTTGATTCACATGCCGTGATCAAGCTGGTCATGGAGCAGCAGGCCGGCCGGGGGCCGGGAGAGGGATTAGTAGGGTCCCGAGCGGGCAACCTCAGCCGAACACGGAGGCAAGTTGCACATGGGTGATCAATCGGACGAGATCGGCGATCTAGTGCGAGACGGGTCGCGAGAGGGAAGTAGGGCGGGGCCGGAGGAGGCCGCGAACGTCCCTGAGGGCACCGGGCCCGGCGACGCCACCGAACCCGCTGCGGACTCGACGGTGGCCGTCGCGGCGGATCGGCCTGCGCGGACCGACCGCACCGTGTTCGGCGTGGCGGCCGTGGTCGCACTCGCGATCGTGGCGTGGGGCATCGCGTCGCCGAGCAGCCTCGCCACGGTGGCGGACACGGCGCTGAACGACGCCGTCATCCCGTACGGCGGGTGGGCGTTCGTCCTCACCGCGAGTGCGTTCGTGGTGTTCGCGATCTGCATCGCCATAAGCCGGTACGGACGAATCCCGCTGGGCAAGGACGACGAGCGGCCGGAGTTCCGTACCTCCTCCTGGGTCGCGATGATGTTCAGCGCGGGCATGGGCATCGGGCTCATGTTCTTCGGTGTCTACGAGCCGGTGGCGCACCTGGCCAGTCCGCCGCCCGACACGGCGGTACCGAACTCGGACGAGGCCGTGCACCAGGCGATGGCGACCACGCTGTTCCACTGGACGGTGCATCCGTGGGCGATCTACGCCGTGGTGGGCCTGGCCATCGCCTACAGCGCCTTCCGTAAGGGACGCAGCCAGCTGATCTCGGCGGTGTTCGCGCCGCTGATCGGGACGCGTCGTTCCGAGGGCCCGCTGGGCAAGGCCATCGACATCATGGCGATCTTCGCGACGCTCTTCGGCTCGGCCGCCTCGCTCGGGCTGGGCGCGTTGCAGGTCGGTGGTGGTCTCGCGGCGGTGGGCTGGGCGGAGAATCCCGGAACCGGTCTCCTGGTGGGCATCATCGCGGTTCTCACGGTGGCGTTCGTCGCCTCTGCGGTGTCGGGGGTCGCACGAGGCATCCAATGGCTGTCGAACATCAACATGGTGCTCGCCGCCGTGCTCGCCGTGTTCGTGCTGGTCGTCGGGCCGACGGTGCTCATCCTGAACTTCGTCCCGGGCGCCATCGGCGACTACTTCCGCGAGCTGCCCGCGATGTCCGGACGCACCGGGGCCACCGGCGGCGACGAGATGCGGGAGTGGCTCGCCGGGTGGACCGTCTTCTACTGGGCGTGGTGGATCTCGTGGGCGCCCTTCGTCGGGATGTTCATCGCGCGCATCTCGCGGGGCCGCACGATCCGCGAGTTCGTCATCGGCGTCATCGCCGTGCCCAGCCTGGTGAGCCTCGTCTGGTTCTCCATCTTCGGCGGTGCGGCGATCAGCCGTCAGCGCGCCGGGATCGACATCGCGGGCTCGGGGACGAGTGAGGCGGCGACGTTCAAGCTGCTGGAGACCCTGCCGTGGTTCCTGCCCATCGCGATCATCGTGATGCTGCTGGTGTCGATCTTCTTCGTCTCCGGTGCCGATGCGGCGTCCGTGGT
The DNA here is from genome assembly GCF_000231055.2 of Saccharomonospora azurea NA-128. Lineage (GTDB taxonomy): Bacteria > Actinomycetota > Actinomycetes > Mycobacteriales > Pseudonocardiaceae > Saccharomonospora > Saccharomonospora azurea. The sequence goes on from NZ_CM001466.1 coordinate 3,038,403, forward strand.
GATGGGCACGCTGTCGCAGCGGGGCACCGTCGGGCCGCACCGCAGAGTGGTGACGTTCTGGGGTGTCCTGATGGGGGCCGTCGCGGCCGTGATGCTCCTCGTCGGCGGCGACGACGCGCTCGCGGGCTTGCAGAATCTGACGATCCTGGTGGCCGTTCCGTTCGTGCTCGTCATGATCGCGTTGTGTGTGTCGCTGTACCGGGATCTGCGGCAGGACCCGCTGGTGGTGAGCGAGGACGAGGTCATGCGGTCGCTGCGGAAGCTGCACGACGAGCGCAAGGCCGAGCGCGCCAGGGAACGCAAACGATTCCGGCGCAAGACCGATGTCGCCGAGTGACGGAAGCTGAGTGACGACGAAGGGCCGGGCCCCGCGTTCGCGGAGCCCGGCCCTGTCGTTCGTGCCGGTCGGGTCGCTGTCAGTCCTGCGAGCGGCCCATGCGCAGAGCCACCACGAGACCCGCGACGAGTAGCACCGCGGCCCCGCCGAGCCAGACCCACACGGGCACGCCCGAGGAGTCGTCGTCGGTCGCGGCCTGGTCGTTGCCCTGGTCGCTGTCCGCGTCGCCGCCCGGCTGGCCGGCTTGCGCGGGATCCTGCCCTGCGGCGCCCCGGTCGGGGGCGGCCGAGTCAGGCGCACCGCTGGCCTCGCCCGGTCCCGGGGAGGTCAGGGTGAAGCGGATCTCCTTCGACACCGGGTGCCCGTCGGCCGACAGGACGCGGTAGCCGATCACGTACTCGCCTTCGGGGCCGAGGGGGCGCAGCGGCGCGGTCACCGTGGTGCCGTCGACCTCGACGGTGCCCTCGGCCCACGCGTCACCGTGCGGTCCGGTGACGGCGACCTCGTTGACGTCGGCGTCCTGGACCGGCTGGTCGAAGGTGAGGACGACCTCGGTGGGTGCCGTGTCCAGCTCGTCGCCCTCCGCGGGGTTCGACGAGACGAGCACGTTGTGTGCCGACGCGGGCAGCGCCCCCGCCAGCACCGCGAGCAGCGCCACCGCCAGCGTGGTGACGAGCGTGACGATCTTCCTCATGACCTACCCGCCTTCCTCGCACGCAGGACCGCACCGAGTCCGAGTCCGAAACCGAGCGCGCCGAGCACCAGTCCGGCTCCGCCCAGCAAGCGCGCGGTGTCGTCGGTGTCGCTCGCCTCGGCACTGTCCTGAGCGGTGTCCTCGTTCTCATCGGCCTCGGCGCTTCCGCCGTGGCCGTGGCCGTGCCCCGACGACTCCGCGAGTGTGACGACCGGAGCAGGGCGTTCGGGCTCGCCGCCGTCGGTCGGCTGCTCGTCCCACGCCACGACCGTGCCGTCGGAGTACGTCTGGGAGGTCGGCAGCACGAGCGTGTCCACGTCGTCGGGCAGCGCGCCGAGGACGATCTCGAACTCCTCGTACGAGGAGGTTCCCGCCGCGATCTCGTGGCCGTCCTCGGCCTTCCACGTGATCTTGGTGACGACGTCGTCGGTCTCGGTGACCTCGGCGGTCCAGCCGGGAACCGGCTTCGTCCGGGCCGCGGTGATGCCGTACTCGGCGGGCACGGTGACCTCCACCTCGGTGGTGCCCACCTTCTCCTCCTCGTTCGGCACCCGCAGTGCGATGGCGCCGTAGCCGCCCTTCTCGGGGGCGTCCCCGTAGACGTTGGCGGTCACGTGCGCGGAGGCCATGCCTCCGGCCACCAGCATGCTCGTCGTGGTGACCGCGCCGAGCACGGCAAGGCGCGCGATACGTCGATTTGTCGACAAAGTTTCTCCTGATTGGTCGGTGGGATACGCACTGGTCAGGAGAGTGCGGGCGGGCCGCGCCTCGGGTGCGCCCGCCGCAGGTGAACGGAGAAGGGCAGGACTCCCTCGGCGGCGCGCACCACACCACCGCACCGCCTCTGGGCAGCGGGTCGGGGAGTGTCCGTGATCAGCACACGCAATGCCGACAACGTGGAGGCGGCGACGGCCAGCATCGCCTCCGCGTGCGAGAGGAGGGCGGCGGTGACCAGCGTCGCGCCGACGTGCCCCGCGAGCATGGCCGTGCCGCCCACCGAGTGCCCCGACAACTCGCCGAGCGCGAGGTGGGTCGCCGCCTGGGCGCCTCCCAGGACGACCACGACGCCACCGACTCCGCGGGTGTGCTCCGCGACGGCGGTGGCGACCCACGCGATCAACACGCTGGTCGCCACGGTGGTCAGCAGGTGCGGGACCTGCCCGCCACCGAGGAGGTGCGCCGTGACGCTCAGGGTCGCCGAGCAGCCTGCGAGCAGCACACCGCGGACCCCGCGCATCGCGTGGCCGGTCCCCGATCGCCTGCTCATGCGGCCAGCCTATGGGATCGCCGGGGTGAGACGAACGACTCCGGAAGCTTGCCGTTTTCGCTCCAGTCGTGAATTGTGTTTGCGCCACTGACATATGCCAAGCGATGCGAGCGGGTGGTCCGTTGAATCTGTTCGAGTACGTGGCCGACCGGTGGGACCGGTTGTCGCTGCAAGCCCTGCTGCACGTCAGTGAGGTTGTGCAGTCGACGCTGCTCGCCGCGGTCATCGGGGTCCTGATCGGGGTGGCCGTCTACCGGAGCCCGATCGGCTCCGCCGTCGCGACCGCGCTGGCGAGCACCATCCTCACGATCCCGTCGTTCGCCCTCCTCGGACTCCTGATCCCCGTGGTCGGGCTCGGAGCGACCCCGACGGTGATCGCGCTCGTGCTGTACGCGCTGTTGCCGATCACTCGCAACACGATCGTGGGCCTGGCGGGCGTGGACCCGGCGGTGTCCGATGCGGCCAAGGGCATCGGGATGAGCCGCCTCGGCGTGCTCACCCGGGTGGAGCTCCGGCTCGCGTGGCCGGCGATCCTCGCCGGGATGCGGGTCGCGACGCAGATGTTGATGGGCATCGCGGTGATCGCCGCCTACGCCAAGGGACCCGGCCTCGGCAGTGAGGTGTTCTCGGGACTCACGCGGGCGGGCAGCGCCAACGCGACGAACCAGGCGCTGGCCGGCACGCTCGGCGTCGTCATCCTCGCCCTCCTCCTCGAGGGCGTCTATTTCCTGATCGCTCGCCTGACCGTCTCGAGGGGTATTCGTGGCTGACACACCGAGTGGTGCCGAGATCCAGTTGGAGAACGTCACCAAGCGTTACCCGGGCAACGCGGAAGCGGCCGTCGACGACGTCACCATGACGATTCCGGCCGGCAAGATCGTCATCCTGGTGGGGCCGTCCGGCTGCGGGAAGACCACCACGATGCGCATGATCAACCGCTTGATCGAGCCCACGTCCGGCCGCATCACCATCGACGGCGAGGACGTGCTGGCGCTGAACGGCGACGTGCTCCGCCGCAAGATCGGGTACGCCATCCAGCAGGCCGGGCTCTTCCCGCACTTCACGGTGGCGCAGAACATCGGCGTCGTGCCGGGTCTGTTGAAGTGGAACCGCAAGCGGATCGACGACCGCGTCGACGAGCTGATGGACCTCGTGGGACTCGACCCCGCCGAGTTCCGCGGCCGCTACCCGCGGCAACTCTCCGGTGGGCAGCAGCAACGCGTCGGCGTGGCCAGGGCGCTCGCGGCCGACCCGCCGGTGCTGCTGATGGACGAGCCGTTCGGCGCGGTGGACCCGATCACCCGGGGCAGTCTCCAGGACGAGCTGCTGCGGCTGCAGGAGGACCTGCGCAAGACGATCGTCTTCGTGACCCACGACTTCGACGAGGCGGTCAAGCTCGGCGACAAGATCGCGGTGCTCGGTGAGAAGTCGTCGATCCAGCAGTACGACACCCCCGAGGCGATCCTCGCCAACCCCGCGAACGACATGGTGGCCGGCTTCGTCGGCGCGGGCGCCTCGCTCAAGCAGCTCACGCTGCTGCGGGTGCGCGACGTCACCTACAGTGACAGCACTCTCACGGTGCCCGTCGACACCTCGCCCTCCGACCTGCGCGCCCGGATGCTCGACAAGCGCGCGACGTACGCGCTCACGCTCGACCACCGTCGCCGGCCGCTGCGCTGGGTGCACGTGCGGGAGCTGTCGTCGGCCGCCTCGCTGGCCGCGGCGGGCCGCGCCATCGGCGACTCGGTGAGCACGCAGTCCACGCTGCAGGACGCGCTGGAGGCCATCCTCGCCGAAGGCGGGAACGCGGTGGTCACCGGCTCGCGCGGCGAGTACGTCGGCACGATCGACATCACGACCGTCACCGACACCATCCAGCAGCTGCGCACCGAACACGTCGAGTCGGAAAGCGTCGAGTCATGACGTCCACGGAGCTGTCGGAAACCTCCACCCAGTCGGCGAACCGGCGTGCCGACCGCATCCGCCTGTTCGCGCAACCGGCCGTCGTGGTGCTCGTCGTCGGAGCCGTCCTGGTGTGGGCGCTGACGAGGGACAACGACGTCATCGAGGCCGAAGCCCTCAACGGCTCGTACCTGGTGACGAAGGCGTGGGAGCACCTGCTGCTGACCGGGGTGGTCACCGCGATCGTGGTGGCGCTCGCGCTGCCGCTCGGCGTGGTGCTCACCCGCAGCTGGGCCCGGCCCGCGACGCCGCTGTTCATGGGCATCGCCAACATCGGGCAGGCCGCGCCGGCCCTCGGTGTCCTGGTGCTGTTCTTCCTCTGGAGCGAGTGGGAGGGCCTGTGGGCGGCGGCGTTGCCCATCGCGTTCTACTCCCTGCTCCCGGTGCTGCGGAACACGATCGTCGGTATCGAGTCCGTCGACCCCACGCTGGTGGACGCCGGACGCGGGATCGGGATGTCGTCGACGTCGGTGCTGTTCCGCATCGAACTGCCGCTGGCGGTGCCGCTCATCCTCGCGGGCCTGCGCACCTCGCTCGTGCTCGCGGTGGGAACGGCCACGCTCGCGTTCTTCGTCAACGGTGGCGGGCTCGGTGAACTGATCGACGCGGGCTACAAGCTGAACCGCACCGCGGTGCTCGTGGTGGGTGCCGTGCTGTCCGTGGGCGTCGCCCTGCTCGTGGACTGGCTCGGAGCGGTGCTGGAGAAGTACTTCGGACCGAAGGGACTTTCATGAGGCGTGGCGCGAACCGGGCCGGACGGCGCGCGGCGTGCGCGGTGCTGGCCACCGTGTCGCTGCTGGTGAGCGCGTGCGGCCTCAACGTCAACGCGGCCCTGCCGTTCGACGTGCAGCCGGGCTCGATCCGGCACGTGCCGGAGCTGGAGGGTGTCGAGCTCGTGGTGGGGTCCAAGGACTTCACCGAGAACATCGTGCTCGGCTACATCACGCAGCTGACGTTGAAGGCCGCGGGCGCGACCCCGATCGACCTCACCAACATCTCCGGCTCCAACGGCGCGCGGGCCGCGTTGCAGAACGGCCAGATCGACCTGATGTGGGAGTACACCGGCACCGGGTGGCTGTCGTATCTCGGCGAGGACGAGCCGATCGCCTCCGAGGAGGAGCAGTACGAGGTCGTGCGCAAGGCCGACCTGGAGCGCAACGGTCTGGTGTGGCTGCCGTACTCGCAGGTCAACAACACCTACGGCTTCGCGACCACGCAGGCCTACGCGGAACAGCACGGGCTCTCCACGATGAGCGACGTGACGGAGTTCCTGGAGCAGAACCCGCAGGAGGCGGAGTTCTGCCTGGACACGGAGTTCGCGAACCGGCCCGACGGCATGCCGGGGGTGAAGCAGACGTACGGGTTCCCCGTCACCGAGACCAAGATCTTCGGCTCGGGTGCGATCTACGCGGCGGTGGTCAACGACACCTGCAACTTCGGCGAGGTGTTCACCACCGACGGCCGGATCGCGGGGCTGAACCTGAAGGTGATGGAGGACGACAAGTCGTTCTTCCCGCAGTACAACGCCGCTCTGACGCTGCGCCAGGAGACCCTCGAAAGCCACCCGGCGATCGCGGAGGTCATCGCCCCCGTCTCGGACGCGTTGAACAACGACGAGATCACCGAGCTGAACAAGCAGGTCGACGTCGACGGCCGGGATCCGGCGGTCGTGGCGCGCGACTGGCTGGTGGACAAGGGCTTCATCACCAGCGCCTGACCCTGCCCCATGAACATCGTGTCCGCGCCCCACGCACGCGTGTCCGCACTTCCCGTACGCCGGTGTGCCGGTGAGGGCCGTCAGCTCGGCGCGCCCGGGACGCCGAGTCGGCGCAGCACCTCCACCTCGATGAGGTCGAGCTCGGCACCGACGGCCCGGTGCGCGGCCTTGCGGCGCGACACGGGCATGTGTTCGGCGGCCCGCACCGACGCGGTGAGCTGCTCCAGGGTCGAACGGCTGCGCGCGACGAACTCGCGGTCGGCGTCCGTGGCGCGCTCGGAGTCCGCGAGCTGTGTCAACGCGTTCGACGCGCCGGCGAGCCGGGCCAGCAGCGCGCCCCCGCGACCGCTGTACTCGGGCAGCTGCGTGACGTCGATGCCCATGCGCCGGGCCTGCCGCCGGTCGTACACCTCCCGGACCGCACCCGCCGCGCGCAAAACGAGCGGTGCGAGGGCGGGCACGGCGGCCGGAACGACGACCTTCGCCACGCGGACGGCGTTCTTCGCCCGCTTCGGCGTGAACCCGAGGTCGTCCCCGGCTCCGCTGTGCGCCCGATCCGCTTTGCGGCCCATCGCCCCTCCATCGCAGTCACCGTTCGTGCACCGGCTTTCCCCCGCGAACTTACTGTTCGCCTCGGGGCCGGGCACGTCGGCTCCATGTCGGGGGGCTCTCATACAGTGAAAGGCATGTCTGTCGAGGTGTTGTTGGACGCGGGGGTCGTCACGCGGTGTCGCCGTCGCGTACACCTCGATCACGATCCGACCATGCGCGACGCCGAGTTGGCGCCGCCCGATCCGGCCTCCGAGCAGCGGATCGCCGACGCGCAGGCCCATCGGGCGCGCATCGCGGAGTGGCTGCACGCCGAGTCGAAGGGCAGCTGGGCGAGTGTCCCGCCCGAACTGCCGGCCCGCGAACGCGCGGAGCTGACGCGGTCGGCGCTGGCGGAGGGGGTGGCGTTCGTGTGGGGCGCCACGTTCCCCGCCGACCGCGACGGCGGCCGCCGTGGCGGCATCAACCTGCTGGTGCGCACGCCGAGCGGGTACGTGCCCGTGCTGGTGGTCCGCCACCGCATCACCGACCCCGGCGACGGCGCGCGCACCACGGTGCTGCCGGACGTCGACCCGGCCCACGGGGAGGCCGACCCGAAGCGCAAGGTGCGTTCGCATCCGCGTGACCAGTTGCGGCTGGCGCACACGCGGCGCCTGCTGGAGGCGACGGGGTACGCCGAGGACGACCGGGCGCTCGGCGGTGTGATCGGTCTCGACGCCGACGTCGTCGTGTGGCACGACCTCACAGCCCCGACCTGGCCCGGTGGCCGCAGTGCGCTGGAGGAGTACGACACGCGGTTCGCCGACCGGCTCGCGGTGGCGCGCGCCGCGGCCGCCCGGGCCGAGGCGCTGGCGGAACCGTCGCGGATCCTCGAATGCAAGCGCTGCCCCTGGTGGCCGGTCTGCGAGGCGGATCTGACGCGGGCCCGGGACGTCAGTCTCGTCGTGCGCGGTGAGGACGCCGTGGAGCTGCGGCGCGCCGGAGTGTCCACGGTGGACAAGCTCGCGGCGCTCGATCCCGCCGACGATCCGCCGATCCAGCGGACCGGCACCACGTTCGACGACGCGGTCGCGCTCGCCCGCGCCTGGCTCGCCGACCTCACGGTGGTGCGCCGGGTCGAGACGGTGGAGGTGCCGCGCGCCGACGTCGAAGTGGACGTCGACATGGAGAGTTTCGGCGACTCCGGTGCCTACCTGTGGGGCTGCCTGCTCAGCGGTGCGGACATCGGCATCGAGCCGGGGTACCGGGCGTTCGCGACGTGGGATCCGCTGCCCACCGACGACGAGGCCCGGTCGTTCGCGCGGTTCTGGGCCTGGCTCTGCGACGTGCGGGCGAGGGCGGTGGCGGCGGGGCTCACCTTCCGCGCCTACTGCTACAACGCGCTGGCCGAGAATCGCTGGCTGTACGCGTCGGTCGACCGGTTCGCGGGCGTGGACGGCGTGCCGACGCGGGCGGAGGTGCGGCGGTTCGTCGAGTCCGACGAGTGGGTCGACCTCTTCCGCAGCGTGTCCGAGCAGTTCCTGTGTTCGCGCGGCAAGGGGCTCAAGGTGGTCGCGCCGGTGGCGGGTTTCTCGTGGCGCGACCCCGAGGCGAGTGGTGAGGCGTCGATGCGGTGGTATCGCGACGCCGTCGGCATGGACGGCGGGCTTCCCGACCCGGCTCAGCGCGAGCGGTTGTTGCGGTACAACGAGGACGACGTGCGGGCCACGTACGCGCTCCGGGTGTGGATGAGCGACGAGGCCGCGCACGCCGTTCCGTTCATGGGCGAGCTGTAGCGCGTCAGCGGGGCGCCATGCGCAGAGCGCCGTCGAGGCGGATGACCTCGCCGTTCAGGTAGTCGTGCTCGACGATGTTCAGGGCGAGCTGCGCGTACTCGTCGGGGGTGCCGAGGCGCTTGGGGAACGGCACGGACGCGGCGAGGCTCTCGCGGAACTCCTCGGTGATCCCGGCCATCATGGGGGTGTCGATGATGCCGGGCGCGATGGTCATGACCCGGATGCCGCTCGACGCGAGGTCACGGGCGGCGGGGATGGTCATGCCGGCGACACCGCCCTTGGAGGCGGAGTAGGCGATCTGTCCGATCTGGCCTTCGAAGGCGGCCACGGACGCGGTGTTGACGACGACGCCGCGCTGGCCCTTGTCGTCGACCGGTTCCGTGGCGGCCATGGCCTGCGCGGCCAACGTCATGACGTTGAAGGTGCCGACGAGGTTGACCTCGACGACCTTGCGGAACAGGTCGAGGTCGTGCGGACCCTTCTTCGACAGGATGCGCGAGGCGGGGCCGATTCCGGCGCAGTTGACGACGACGCGCAGGGGAGCGCCGGAGTCGGTGGCGGCGTCGACGGCCCGCTGCACCGCGGCGGCATCCGTGACGTCGGCGTCGACGAACGTGACGCCGTCGGTCGCCTCGGCCTTCGCGATGGAGGACTCGAGGTCGGCCGCGAACACCCGGGCTCCCTTCGCGGCCAGTGCCTTCGCCGTCGCGGCACCGAGGCCGGAGGCGCCGCCGGTGACGATGGCCGCGGTGTTGGCGATCTGCATGTTCGCGTCCCTTTCTGTGGTCGTGAGACTTCGACAGTTGCCGCCGTCGTGACAGTGGTCATAGGTTAACGGGCGTTCGCGTTCACGCCGGTCCGGCGTCCGTGAGGCAACTGTGAGTTAGTTGTACGAACGAAGTGATCACCCGTATGGTCGACATCGTGTTCACGTCCAGACCAGAACTCGCCGGGACGCACGGCATGGTCGCCACCACCCACTGGCTTGCCTCGGCCACCGGCATGGCCGTGTTGGAGGACGGTGGGAACGCCTTCGACGCGGCCGTCGCGGCCGGTTTCGTGCTCCAGGTGGCCGAGCCGCATCTGAACGGTCCCGCGGGCCAGGTCCCCGCGCTCTTCGCGACGGCGCGGGACCGCACCCCGCGCGTGTTGTGCGGGCAGGGCACCTCGCCCGCCGCGGCGACACCCGCGCACTTCCGCGAACTCGGTCTGGACCTCATCCCCGGCAGCGGCCTGCTCTCCGCCACCGTCCCCGGGGCGTGGGACGCGTGGTTGCTGCTGTTGCGCGACCACGGCACGAAAAGCCTGCGCGACGTGCTCAAGTACGCGATCTCCTACGCCTGGAAGGGCGTGCCGGTGGTCAGCCGGATCACCGACACCATCGACGCGGTGTCCGAGCTGTTCGTGCACCACTGGCCCACCTCGGCGCAGCTGTGGTTGCCCGACGGTCACCCGCCCACTCCCGGGTCGTTGCACCGCAATCGTGCGCTCGCCCGTACGTGGCAGCGGCTGCTGGGGCAGGCGGAGGTGCACGCGGGCCGGGAGGCGCAGATCGACGCCGCCCGCCGCGCCTGGTCGCACGGGTTCGTGGCGGAGGCCGTCGACGAGTTCAGCCGCCGCGCGTTCCGCGACGACTCCGGGCGCGACCACGCGGGACTGCTCACGGGCGACGACCTGGCGTCGTGGGAGGCCGGCTACGAGGACGCGGTGATCACCGACTTCGGCGAGTGGAGCCTCGTGAAGTGCGGTGCGTGGACGCAGGGTCCGGTGCTGGCGCAGCAGTTGCGGCTGCTGGAGGGGTTCCGCGACCGACTCCGTTACGTCGACGGCAGGCCCGACGCGCGCACGGTGCATCTCGCCACCGAGTGCGCGAAGCTCGCGTTCGCCGACCGGGAGGCCTACTACGGCGACACCGACGTCGACCTGGCCACGCTCCTGTCGCGGGAGTACGCCGAGAGCAGGCGCACGCTCGTGGGCGACGAGGCGAGCGGCGAGCTGCGGCCCGGCGGAGCGGACCCGCGACTTCCCGCGGTCCTCGAACGCACCCGTGGCGAGCAGGCGGGCACGGGAGCGGTCGGCGAGCCGACAGTGGACCCGGCGGGCCGCACGCGCGGCGACACCGTGCACATCGACGTCGTCGACGCCGAGGGCAACATGATCTCGGCGACGCCCTCGGGCGGCTGGCTGCAGTCGTCTCCGACGATCCCCGAGCTGGGGTTCTGCCTCGACTCGCGAGCGCAGATGTTCTGGCTGGAAGAGGGGCTGCCCAACTCGCTGGCGCCGCGGAAGCGGCCGCGCATCACGCTGTCGCCCTCGATGGCGCTGCGGAACGGCGAACCCACGCTCGCCTTCGGAACCCCCGGCGGGGACCAGCAGGACCAGTGGCAGCTCTGCTTCTGGCTCGCCCACACCGTGGGGGGTCTGAACCTCCAGGAGTCGATCGACGCGCCCGCGTGGCACACGACGGCGTTCCCGAGCTCCTTCTACCCGCGTTCGTGGCAGCCGAAGGAGCTGGTGGTCGAGTCGCGCATCGGCGAGGAGACGATCCGCGAACTCCGCGAGCGTGGGCACGACGTCGTGGACGGCGGTCCGTGGGCCCTCGGCAGGCTCTCCGCCGTCTCGCGCGACGCGGCGTCGGGCATCCTGCGCGCGGCCGCGAACCCGAGGGGCATGCAGGGCTACGCCGTCGGCCGCTGACGCTCAGGCGGTGGGGTCCTCGGCGATGACCCAGTACTCGGCGAACCGGTCGCCGTCCACACGCAGCAGGTCGTGGCCGTGGAAGGTGACGGGCCGACCCTCGTAGCGTCCACGCCCCACCCAGCGCGCGGCGACGAGGTCGCCGTGCACCACCGGGCCGACGACCAGCTCGAACTCGCTGTTCTCGATCATCTCCCGGCCCTGACGCACGATCGCCGCGAGCTGACCGGGGCCGTGCGCGAGCCCCGGGTGTCGGGGCCAGTGACCCACGAAGTCGGCGGTCACGATGTCCTCGGCGGCCCGGTCGAGGTGTTCGAGCTCGCCGTTCCAGAGTTCGTCCAACCACCGCCGGTACAGGGTGTCCATGGACTCATGGTGCCGAAACCGGCGGTACTTCGCCCGTTCCCCCGCGAGAGGGAGCGGGACGCCCCTCGCGAGGGGACCGTGGCGCGCGCCGCAGCGGGAGGCTCGACAGCATGGTTCACGACTCGTCGTCCCGACCCGCCAGGCTGAGGCCCGTCCTCGGTTACGTCGCCGTGGTCGGCATGCTCCCGTACCTGTTCCTGAAGCTCTTCTGGATCGCCGGTGTCGAGATCGGGGTTCCCGAGGCGGGCTTGATGACCGCCCCGGTGATGCGGATGGCCAACGCCTTCACCGCCGCCCTGGAGATCGCCGCGATCGTGGTGGTGCTGGCGCTGACCCACCGCTGGGGCCTGCGCGTGCCCGCGTGGCTGATCCTGCTCCCGATGTGGGTCGGCAGCGGCCTGCTCGCGCCGATCGTCGTCTCGTTCCCCGCCATCGCCGCCGACCTCGCCACGGCCCCGGCGGGCTCCGGCCTCGCGCCGTGGGTGGTTCCGCTGGTCTACTCCAGCTTCGCGTGGCAGGGCATCGCTTTGCTCACGGCGTTCACGCTGTACGCGCGGGTGCGCTGGGCGTCCGCTTTCGGCGGGTCGTCACCGACACGCGGACCGGGCCCGATCGCGGTGACCGGGGCGGTACTCGCACTGGTCGTCGCCGTCGCGGAGTTCGTGACCGCGTTCGACGATCGGCTGCGGTTGGCCAACACGGTGCTCGCCGTCGTCGAGGCGACGGCCGCGCTCGCCGCCGTGGTGGGCGTGGTGGTGCTCGGGGCACGGGGGCGGACCTGGCTCACGACCGTGCTGCTGTGGACCGGTTCCGCGACGCTGTTCGCGACGGGCTTCTGGTCGGCGTTCGGGTGGGTGGCCATGGCGGGCACGGCCGGGATGACCGACTGGCTGCTGGTGGCCGTGGGCTGCCTCGGGGGCCTGTTGCTCGCCTACACTCTGCTGTCCGGACCGACAACCGCGCCCGGCTCGCCGGAGGACGCGGGGCCCGTCGCGCAGCGACAGGTGCTCACGCCGCCCGCACCGTGACGGGGAGGCACGTGGCTGGCACGAGAGGGAGGGCCGGGTGGTCCGGCCCTCCCGTCCCGTCACGGTCCGGTGTACGTCGGCGGAGCGTGGTTCACCTGTTCTTCGAGGAGCTCGTTGAACAGGGGCTCGACGTTCTTCCGGCCCTCGCCGAAGACGTCGATGATGATCACTCGGTCGTACAGGACGTAGACACCGCGCACCACGCTGTCGCCCTGGGCGCCCGCGGCGTAGACCTGAACGCCCTGCATGGCGAGCTCGCGCTCCGCGGGGATACCGCCTTCCTGCTGCGCCACGCCGTACTCGTTGGCGATCGCGACGGCGTCGTCCTCGGTACCGACCTCGATGGAGTACATGCCGATGGTGATCTTGTCGTCGGTGATGGTGGTCTTCAGCAGGCCGTCGTCCATGTCGGCGTCGCCCAGCGCGTCCACCACGGTCTGCGGCAGCATGTCGCTGTTCTTCTCGAGGAACTCGTAGTCGAAGGGGCCGCCACCGGGGCGTTCCTTGCCGGGCGGATCGATGAGTGCCGCGTCGTTGTCCGCGGGCTCCTCCTTCGGAGGCGGCGGCTTCGGCAGCGGGGTGCTCGACTCCGTGGGCGGCGGGGGCGGCTGGTTCTGCGACTGCGACGGGACGGTCGGAGGGGGGGCGTCGTCGCCGCCGGCGATGAACAGGAAGTACACCGCGACGCCGATGCCCGCCACCAGCAGGACCGCGATCACGGAGAGCAGCACCTTGCGGCTCTTGCCCGAGGACTCCGTGTCGTCGAACGATTCGGGCCCCTGGCTGACACCCCACTCCTGGCTGCCCTGCGGGCTCAGCGGCGGGAAGTCACCGCCGCCCCACGGCGGTGAGGAGTCCTCCTGGGCGGCGTTCCACGGCTGGTTCTGCGGCTGTGCGGCGAACCCTCCGGGCGGGGAGGCCGCGGGCTGCTGGAACCCGCCCGCCGGGGAGGCCGGCTGCTGGAACCCGCCCGCGGGCGAGGCGGGGTAGGCCTGACCGCCCTGCTGCTGTTGTTGCATCTGCTGCATCTGCCAGGGCGACACCGCCTGCGTGCGCTCGGCGCCCGGGTCGTTCTGCGGCACCACCTGCGTCGCCTCGGGGGAGGGCTGTTGCGGCGTCTGTGCGGGCTGCTGCCCGGTCTGGGGCTGCGGGGAACCGGAGAGCGGCGCGATGACCTGCGTCGCGTCGGCCTTGCTCGGTTCGGACGTCTCCGCCGCCTGCTCCGGCGAGCTCACCGCGGACGACAGAATCTGGTCACGACGGGTGCGGTACTCGTCCGCGGAAAGGTTGCCGGACGCGAGACTCTCATCCAGCTTGCGTAGCTCTTCCTGCCAGGTCACCCCCGGCCCCCCTTCGGGACTTCGTTGCCGACAAAAGAATTTGCGTGCGCACTCGGACAACCGCGCCAGCACGTAACTTACTGTGTGACGTCCGGGGCGAGGCAGGCAGATCGCGCGTTACCCCAGCTGACACCGGGTTGTTATCTGGGGTTGTCCGCCAGAGCCGTTCCGATGGCGTCGATCACGTCGTCGCGCAGCAGCGAACTCCCTCCGTTCGCGAGGATCCGTTCGACGAACTCGAAGACGACGACGTCCCGGTCGCCCAGCAACTCCGCGATCCGCGCCGGGTCGCCCTGCGCTACGGTGTCGGAGTGCGCGATGACGAGGTTGCGGTTCGTCGCCGCGAGGAACGGTGAGGCGAACTGCGTGAAGGAGTCGGCGACGACTCCGACGCTGCCGCCGTAGACCCCGGTGACCTCCTTGCCGAACTGCTGTGTCCGCAGGGGCACCTTGAAGTCGCTCGCGATGTAGCGCGTGCGGTCCTTCTCGCCGTCCGGCGCGAGCGTGTACTCGTGCAGGTCCCACTTCTCCGACCGGCCGAGCAGGCGGAGGAGGTCGGCGGGCCAGTCGCGCAGCTTGCTGCGCTCCACCTGCCAGGTGCTGGTGATGCCGGGCGAGATCTGCTCGGCCACCGCGTAGGTCATGGTGAGGCCGCCGGCGAAGTTCCAGTGGGTGTCGACGGCACTGTAGACGTCGGTGTCGAGTTGTTCGGCGGTGTGGCGCAGGGGTTCGCGGAGGTCGATCGCACCGGCCTCGGCGGGGAGGCGTCGCCAGAATTCGGCGCTCCGCGCGTCGGCGCAGTCCTTGCCGACGTAGTCGTCGGGCAGGTGCTCCGTCATGATCGTCGTCTTGTTCGGAGCGACGACCAGCACGAAGTCGCGTCCCGACGCCTCCACCGCGGTCCGCAGCTTGTTGAGCGCCGCCACGATGCGGTCGACGTCCATGACGGGGAAGCACTTGCTCGCGATGTCCTCGCCGAGGAACAGCCAGTCGTCCTTGCCGGAGATCACCCGCGGGAACAACTCGCGCGGCACGACCTGTTTGGGCTCGTCCTCGGGTTGGACGCCCGCGGTGCCGGACCGCGCGCCCGACTGCGTGCCGGGCGGGTCGCCGAACAGGCCCGTGCCGACGGCGTCGGCCGCCTCCACTCCCGCCTCCCGCAACGGCAGATGGTCGGTGGCCCACGCGGGGAACGCGGTGAAGAAACTCCAGCCGTCCCCGGGGTTCGGGAAGTCGTGCAGCGCTCGGTTCTCGAACGGCTCCGCTCGCACACCCAGCACGAAGGACAGCGCCGGGGCGAGGAAGAAGACGATGGCGCAGACCAACGCCGTGCGCTGCTTCGCGCTGTGTCGCGGCCGGTAGAGGTTGTGCTCCTGCGGCAGCCACGACTCAGGCGTCGGCGGCAGCACGGGAGTCCGCGGTGGGTGTGGCGGTATGCCGGGGAACACGCGCCGTATCGTAGCCGCCGGTCACGGCTTGGGAGGGCCGATCGTCGGGATCGGCGCGTGCAGGGAGTGGAGTGGGCGTTGGAGCGGGGACTGTCCGGACACGGTGCTGACTACGCGGAGCGGCTCGCGGCCGAGCGCGGGACCTTCGCCGAACAGGAGGACGTCCACGGCAATCTCCCGCCGTCGGCGCACCGCTGGTCGGCCCGCCACATGGTGCCCAAACTGCACGAACTTGGCGTGGAGAGCATCGGGTCGCTGATCGTGGGCGAGATCCGCAGCCGGGCCCGCGAGGCCGCGGAGCACGGCCGGGACGCGGTGGTGCTGTCGCTCGGCAGCGGCAACGGCGACCAGGAACTGTCCTGGCTCGAGACGCTCGCCGCCGACGGCGTCCACAACGTGCGCGTGCGCCTGCTGGAGATCAACCACGACATGCAGGAACGGGCGGCCGACGCCGCGGGGCGGCTCGGGTTCGCCGACCGGATCGAACACGTCGAGACCGACTTCAACACGTGGAAGGCCGACACCGAACACGACGTCGTGGTGGCGTTCCAGGTGCTGCACCACGTGCTCGACCTCGAACACCTCTACGGGCAGCTGCGGGAGGGGTTGCGTTCGGACGGTGTGCTGGTGGTGCACGACATGATCGGGCGCAACGGGCATCGCCGCTGGCCCGAGGCGCTCGAGGTGATCGAGCGCATCTGGGCGACGTTGCCGCCCGAGCTGCGGCGCAACTCCATCACCGGCGCGATCGACGAGCAGTTCGACGACATCGACTGCGCCGTCGACGGGTTCGAGGGCATCCGCGCCCAGGACGTGCTGCCGGTGCTGCTGGAGTACCTGCACCCGAGTTTCTTCCTGGCGCTCGGCAACGTGATCGATCCGTTCGTCGACCGCGTCTACGGCCACAACTTCGACATGGACGACGAACGGCACCGGGCGCTGATCGACGACATCGGCGTGCTCGACGACAGCCTGCTCGACCTGGGCGTGGTCACGCCGACCCGCCTGACCGCGCTGTTCCACCCGACTCCGCGGACACTGCGCGCGTACCGCGGTCGGACCCCGCAGCGGTGCGTGCGCCGCACCGACGTGGTGGACCCGGCGGGCCGCGTGTCGTTCCATCCCGCCGCGTCCGATCCCCAGCGACTGGTGCGGGGCAGCGGACTCGCGGTGGGCCGGTGCAACGGTGTTCTGCACGACCGCTGGGTCGGGCGCGGTGCCACGCTCCCCCTGCGCACGACCGCGGAGGTCGACACGGTCGAGCTGGAGTTCTGGGTGCCGGACTGGATGCCCGAGCAGGGGACGCTCACGGTGCTCGTCGACGACACACAGGTGGCGGCGCTGCCCGTCGAGCACGGCCTGCTGCACCGGACGGTGCCGGTCGCGCTCGCCGCCCACACCACGGCGGAGTTGACGTTGCGCGCCGACTGGTGGGTCAACCCGCACGCGGCGGGGCTCGGTGAGGACCGCAGGACGCTGTCGTACGTCCTGAACGGCGTCACGCTGCGGTAAAAGCAGAACCTGACACCGTGAAACCCCGGTGAAGCGATAACCTGCCCGGCATGGCGGGTGAGGCTGTGGGGGAATCGAGACTGTCGGACGGCGTCAACGGCATCAACGGCGTCGACGGCGTCGACGGCGCTGACGGACCGGACGGTCGACTCATCGAATGGACCGGGGAACGGTGTGTTCCCTGGGTCCAGGACTACCAGGTCGTCTACGAGCACTATCACCGGTACGCGTTCGCTCTGCGGTTCGCGGCGGGCAAGCGGGTGCTCGACCTGGCCAGCGGTGAGGGGTACGGCAGCGCGATGCTCGCCACGACCGCCGCCGAGGTCGTCGGTGTGGACATCGACGAGCAGGCCGTCGCCCACGCGAGCCGCACCTACCCGCTCGACAACCTGCGGTTCGCCGTCGGCTCGATCACCGACGCCGAGGTGCTGGCCGACGAGGAGCCGTTCGACGTCATCACCTGCTTCGAGGCCGTGGAGCACGTCACCGAGCAGGACGAGCTGATGCGGCTCGTGCGCGCGCGGCTGGCGCCCGAGGGCGTGTTCCTGTGCAGCACCCCGGACGTGGAGGTCTACACCCACGACCACGGCAACGAGAACCCGTACCACGTCAAGGAACTGACCCGCGACGGTTTCCGGCAGCTCCTGGCGGGCAGCTTCGAGCACGTCGTGCTGCTGCGGCAGAACGTGGCGGTGGGCTCACTCGTCCACGACGGTCCCGAGCGGGGCGACGTCGAGACGCACACGTTGACCGCCACCCAGAACCAGGACTGGACGGTCTCGCCCGGCGCGCCGCACACGTACCTCCTCGGTGTCGCGTCCGCCGCCGCCGTCGACGTCCCGCGCGCGTCGGTGCTCGCGGACCCGGACCTCACGCTCGTCGCGCGCAGCCGCGCCGACGAGATCGCCCAGCTCGCCGAGACCGTGTCCACGTTGCGTGCGCGGCTGGACGCCGCCGAGGACAGCCTCCGCAACGAGCAGGCGGTGTCGCAGCGGCGCGCCGACGAACGGGACGAAGCGCTCACGCGGGCCGCCGAGGCCGAGCGCGCGCAGAGCCGGGTCGTCGACGAGAACACCGACCTGCGGGAACGACTCGCCCGCCGGGAGAAGCGGCTCGGCTGGTTGTCCGACCACGCCGCCCAGCTGCGGCGGTCGGTGGGCGCGCTCGCGGCCGAGAACGCGCAGCTGAAAGCCGAGCAGTCGGCGCTCGCGCAGCGGTTGATCAGCCGGTACCGCAGCACCGTCGAGCGGGTCGCCCCGCGCGGCAGCCGCCTGCGCGACGTCTACGAGGGCGCGTTGGGCAGGCCGAAGGGCGTGCTGCCCGGTCCGGTGGAGGACACCTCGCCGGTCGGCGTCACGACGAGCACCGATCCGCTCGTCAGCGTGGTCATCCCCGTGTACGGCAACTGGTCGTACACCCGCCGGTGCCTGGCCTCCATCGAGGCGCACCTGCCCGCCACGCCGTTCGAGGTCATCGTCGTGGACGACGCCTCGCCCGACGGCTCCGCCGACCTCGTCGCCCAGTGCCCGGGCGTGCGACTCGTGCGGGCCGAGCGCAACCAGGGTTTCGTGCACTCGTGCAACCTCGGCGCGAAGCACGCGGGCGGCGAGTTCGTCCTGTTCCTCAACAACGACACCGAGGTCCACGACGGCTGGCTCGACTCGCTGACGGCCGTCTTCGACGCCCACCGCGACGTCGGGCTCGCCGGATCGAAGCTCGTCTACCCCGACGGGACCCTCCAGGAGTGCGGAGGCATCGTCTGGGCCGACGGCACGGGCTGGAACTACGGGCGCGGCGACAACCCGCACGAGCCGCGCTACGCGACGATGCGCGACGTCGACTACTGCTCCGGTGCCGCGATCATGGTGCGCAAGAGCCTGTTCGACGCCCTCGGTGGGTTCGACACCCGCTACGCGCCCGCCTACTACGAGGACACCGACCTCGCGTTCGCGGTCAGGGCCGCGGGGTATCGCACGGTGGTGCAGCCGGAGTCGGTGGTCACCCACCACGAGGGCGTCTCCAACGGCACCGACGTCTCGTCGGGGGTCAAGCGCCACCAGGAGCTCAACCGCGACGTCTTCGTCGAGAAGTGGGCCGACGCGCTCGCCCACCACTGTGCCGAGGCGAGCCCGCGGAACCTGTGGCTCGGCCGCAACCGCACGAGCCGTGGCCACGGCGGCGGCGTCGTCCTCGTCGCCGACCACCAGGTACCGCGCACCGACGAGGACTCCGGCTCGGTGCGGATGTCGCGCATCCTCGACCTGCTGGTGGGACTGGACCAGCGAGTGGTGTTCTTCCCCATGAACGGCGCGCTCCCGGAGCGCTACGCACGCGCGCTGTACCAGGCCGGGGTCACCGTGCTCGCCGACGCGGGACAGCAGCAGGAATTCCTGCGCGAGGTGGGTCCCGAGCTGCGGCTCGCGGTGTTGTCGCGCCCGCAGATCGCCTGGCAGCTGCTGGAACAGATCAGGCAGTACGCGCCGGACTGCGTGGTCGCCTACGACACCGTCGACCTGCACTTCGTGCGCCTCGGCAGGCAGGCGGAGCTGGCGAAGGAACTCGGCGACGAGTCCGAGTACGTGTCGCTGTCGCGGCGGGCGGACGCGTTGCGGGAGATGGAACTCGGGCTCACCCGGGCCAGCGACGTGACGCTGACGGTGTCGGAGGACGAGCGGCGCACCCTAGCCGAGCTCGTCCCGTCGGCCCGGGTCGAGGTGCTGTCGAACATCCACGAGGCGTCCGCGGCCTCCACGGTTCCCGACGGGCGGCGGGATCTGCTGTTCGTGGGTGGTTTCGACCACGTGCCGAACCGGGACGCCGCGCGCTGGCTGGCCGAGGAGATCATGCCGCTCGTGCACGAGGAACATCCCACGGCGGTGGCGCACATCGTGGGCAGCAACCCGCCGCAGGAGGTGCTCGACCTCGAACGCGACGGGGTCGTCGTGCACGGCTGGGTGCGGGATCTCGCGGCGATGTACCGCGAAATGCGCGTGGTCGTGGCGCCGCTGCGGTTCGGTGCGGGAGTGAAGGGCAAGGTCGGCGAGGCCCTCGCGCACGGTGTCCCCGTGGTCGGCACGACGCTGGCTGTCGAGGGTATGGACCTGCGGCACGGCGAGAGCGTCCTCGTCGGCGACACTCCGCAGCGCCTCGCCGAGGGCATCTCGTCGGCACTGGCCGACGACGCGTTGTGGCTCCGGCTGGCCCGTGCGGGAGCGGCGGCGGTGGACGCCACGTTCGGTCCGGGCGTGGCCGAGGCCACCCTCACCGGGTTGCTGAGACGGGCGGACGCGACGGACTGACGGTTTCGACTCCCGGCGGGCGGGTGACAGTGGTTCTACGGCAAGGGCAACGCCGGTACCGCGAGTACGCGGATCCGAACATCGGCTTCGGCTGGCTGCGGTTGATCGGCGCCACCACGGTCGTCGTCGATCACAGCTGGCCGATCCTCGACCCGTCCCGGCTGACGATCTTCCCGGCGAGCTGGGACGCGTCCCCGGGCTACGTGGCCCTCATGGCGTTCTTCGCGATGAGCGGCTACCAGATCAGCCAGAGCTGGGCCAGCGATCCGTCGTGGTGGCGGTTCAGCGCCAAACGGGTGCTGCGCATCTTCCCGCCGGTACTGGTGGTCGTGGCCGCACTGGTGTTCGTGATCGGCCCGCTGTTCACCACGTTGTCGGCGGGGGAGTACTGGAGCGACAAGCAGACCTGGCGCTACTTCGTCGGCACGTCGTTGCTGTTCCTGCTGCAACACGAGCTGCCGGGCGTCTTCGTCGACAACCCGTACCCGTGGTCGGTCAACGGGTCGTTGTGGACACTGCCGATGGAGGTGATCGGCTACGTCCTCGTGCTGGCGGTCGGGCTCCTGCTGCTGCTCGGCCTCGGCCGGTGGTTCGTGTTTCCGGTGCTCGCGGCGCTGCTGGTGGCCGACAGCCGGATCCAGGCGACGATGGGCTACCACGGTGACGTCGGATCGCTGATCGAGGTGCCGCTCGGTTCCACCGTGGCGTTCATGGTGCCGTTCGCGATGGGCATGGTGGTGTTCGCGTTCCGCGACCGCATTCCGCTCAACCCCTGGGTGGCGCTGGGCCTGCTCGGGCTGTGGATCGCCGTGCACCAGACGCCGCTCGACCGGTACGTGCTCGCCGTGATGGCCACCTACGGCGCGATCGTGTGGGCGCACCACTGGCCGCGTCGGCTCGAAATGGACGGTCGCTGGATCTTCGGCAGTTACGGCATGTACATCTGGGGGTTCCCGGTCCAGCAACTGATCATCATCGCCGGAGTGGACGACCCGTGGGTGCTCGCGGCGCTCGCGGTTCCCGCCGCGTACCTGTGCGGTGTCGCCTCCTGGGTGTTCGTCGAGGTGCCGACCCAGCGCCTGCGCCGCCACCTGAAGAAGCCGCTGCGTGGCGGCCCGCCCGCTGCCGCCGCGCCCCCCGGCCGTGCGGAGCCGGAGGTCAGGAGGGCGGGAACTCCGCCTGCAGGGCCTCCACGGTCTCGGTCGTGAGCGTCGCCAGCTGCGCCTCGTCGGCGGGCGTGGGCTGGGAGACCCAGAGATTGACCACGACGGTGTCCGACGTGTACCAGGTGCCCCGCAGGGTGCGGTCGCCGATCTGCCCGGTGAGGCCGCCCTCGACGTCTTCCACGGTGGTGAACCCGGCGTTCACGACGAGCTCGCTCAGTGCGGTGGTGAGCGAGGTGGCGCGTTCGGCGTCGGGCGTGGGGATGACCAGCAGGAAGTAGCCGGTGTCGCCGTCGGTCGACGCCCGGTGGACGACCTCGTTCACCCCGTGGTCGGTGAGGATCTGCGCGGAGTGCTCGGGATAGAGGCTGAGCTCGACGCCCTTGTCCACCGCGAGCGTGGAGTCGTTGGGGCTGGGCGTGCCCGGCAGCACGGGCACGCGGTCCTCCAACGCGGGACGGTCACCGCCCTGCGCGGTGTCGCCGTCGGCGGCACCTGAGCCGGGTGCGCCGGTGCCGGAGTCCACCGACGCGGGCGGTGCCTCCGAGCGGTCCTGCCCCAACCACCACGCTCCGCCGATCACCGCGCCGAGCGCGAGGAACACCGCGCCCGAGATCGCCACCCAGGTGAGGCCGGTCCGGCGACCCCGCTCGCCGCCGTCGTTGTCGTTGTCGTCGTCGCTACCCGGGGCAGTGGGCGGTGGCGTCGAGAAGTCGATCCTGCGCAGGAGCTCGGTGGGCCGCTCGTCGGCGGGGCTCGGTGCGGTGGTCGGGCGGGTGGTCGACAGCAGCGAGGCCGCGGCCGGGGTGGGTTTCCGGTCCGCGCCCGGCTCGGGCTGTGCGCTGGCGGGATTGGCGGCCGCCCACTGCGCACCGCCGTCCCGACGCGCGCTGCTCGCCGAGGAATCGGGCGTGGTCGAGGTCGGCTCGTCGCCGGACGGGTGGTCGGCCGAGGAGTCGGTGGACGACGGGGGAGTGTCCGGGGCGGCCGAGGGCTCGGAGGGCTCGGAGGGCTCGGAGGGCTTGGAGGGCTTGGAGGGCTCGGAGGTAGCGGGGGAATCCGTGGAAGCCTGCGAGGATTCGGCCGTCGCCGTGCCGCTCGCGGTGCTCGAACGGGCGAACGCCGTCAGCGGCGCGCCCGACACCTCGGCCAGGATGTCCTCCCGACGACGCCGATGCTCGCTGCTGGTGATGGTGCCCGCCGCGAGTTCGGTGTCGAGACGACGCAACTCTTCCTGCCAGGACATCGTCAACCCCTCCAGCGCCGGTGCAGCTGGTACACCATAGTTCGCCACCCGTTCGCGTGACATTCTGGCGGTAGAATCGAACGCATGGTGTTGTTCGGTCGAAACAAGACGCAGCTGGTGTCCGCCGACGAGGCTCTGCCCGGGCGGGCGGAAGCGCTTGTGACGCCCGATGTCCACGCCGTGTTCGGCGACCGGCGGATCAAGCCACCGTTTCCCGAGGGCATGAGCACGGCCGTGTTCGGGCTGGGCTGCTTCTGGGGTGCCGAGCGCCTGTTCTGGCAGACGCCGGGCGTGTACTCGACGGCCGTCGGGTACGCGGGCGGGCACACGCCCAACCCGACGTACGAGGAGGTCTGCACGGCCCTCACCGGGCACGCCGAGGTCGTGCTGGTCGTCTTCGATCCCTCCGCGGTGTCGTACGAGACGCTGCTCAAGGTGTTCTGGGAGGGGCACGACCCCACGCAGGGCATGCGGCAGGGCAACGACGTCGGGACCCAGTACCGCTCGGCGGTGTACTTCACCGACGACGAGCAGCGCCGCGTCGCCGAGGCCTCGCGCGAGTCGTTCCAGAAGGCGCTGACCGCGGCGGGGCACGGCGAGATCACCACGGAGTTCGCGCCGCTGCGGGAGTTCTACTACGCCGAGGAGTTCCACCAGCAGTACCTCTACAAGGTGCCGAACGGGTACTGCGGGCTCGGCGGCACGGGTGTGTCCTGCCCCGTGGGAATCGCCTCGGCCGAGTAGTCCGGGACAAGCGAGAAGGGCGGTGGCCGTTCGGCCACCGCCCTTTCTCATGCTGAGCGGACGACGGGATTCGAACCCGCGACCCTCACCTTGGCAAGGTGATGCGCTACCAGCTGCGCTACGTCCGCGTGCGTCGGGTTTCTCAACCCGTGCGTAAGACAGTGTATACCTACCCGTCTCGGCCACTCGATGGAGGGTCGTTGGGTGACAGCAGGGCGACCCTCCGGGTACGAACGGATGCGGGTGTCCGAGTGACTCCGTATGGTGTTCAAAGTTCAACCGAAAGGGCTACGGCCCGGAGGGGGTGCCCGACGGTATGTCGAACGACTCGGTCCCCACATCCGACCAACCGGGTCTCGTGGAGCGCATCCGGTCCGGAGACGACGCTGCTTTCGGTGAGCTCTTCCAAGCCCACGAAGCCGCCGTCCGCAGACTGGCGCGGGGGTTGGTGTCCGACGCGTCCGAGGCGGAGGACGTCACGGCCGAGACGTTCTTCCGCGTCTTCCAGGCCATCCGCCGGGGCAACGGGCCGCGGGAGAACGTGCGCGCGTATCTGCTGACCGTGGCCCGTCGCGTGTCGTGGGAGTGGCAGGGGTCGCGTCGCGAAGTCCCGGTGACGGACGACGAACTGCTGGCCCGAGCGGAGTCGCGCGGCGACGCCCAGAGCGGCACCGCCGAGTCCACGCTCATCACGCGCGCGTTCACGAGTCTTCCCGAGCGGTGGCGCATCGTGCTGTGGCACACGGAGGTCGAGGGTGAGCAGCCCGCCGTCGTCGCGCCGCACTTCGGGCTCAGCGCCAACGCCACCGCGGCGCTGGCCCGAAGGGCCCGGATCGGTCTTCGGGCGGCCTATCTGCAGGCCCATCTGGCCGCCGACAGCTCGTCCACGGGATGCCGCAGTGTGGTGCGCAAACTCGGGGGCTACACGGTGGGCAGCGTGACCGGGGCGGAAGCCCGCCGGATCCGCAGCCATCTGAACGCCTGTGCGTCGTGCCGGTCGACGCTCGACGAGCTGCAGCAGGTCTGTTCGTCCCTGCGCGCGCACGCGGGAACGTTGGTCCTGCTGGTACCGCTGTCCGGGCTCGCGCTGGCCGGGTCGGGTGCGGGCGCCGGTGCCGGTGCGGGCGCCGCCGTCGCCGCGGGTGGTTCCGCGACCGCCGGCGGGGTCGCCGCGGGAGGGGGAGCGGGGGTGGCCGCCACCACTGCGGCCTTCGGTGGCGGCAAGTTCGGGTTGACGTTCGTGTCCGCGGCGGCGGTCGTCGGCATGGCGGGCAGTCCCGTCCTCCCGGAGATGCAGGCTCAGCACGTCGAGTCGGCGTCGCCGGGCGGCGGATCGGTGAGCGTGTCGTCGGAGGCGCCGGACGGTGGACCCGCGCCGAGCGATCGCATCGGCCTGGTTTCGGAGTCGGGCGCGCCACGGGAGGACACCGGCTCGACCGTCCACTCCACGGAGTCCGTGGACGGCGAGTGGGGTCCCACCGACTACACGCTTCCCGCCGAGGTCAGCCTCGGTGTCGACGGGCATGCGCCCGCACTGCCCGGGGAGTCGGTTCCCGGCCGGACCGACACGAGCGTTCCGAGCGAGACGGTGCCGCCCGAGGACGTCTCGTCGCCCGGGCCGACCTCCGGTGAGGAGACCCGGACCGGCACGGGAAGCAACCCCCGCGACGACGCCGACGACACTGCCGAGCCATCCGGCCGCGGCGGCATCCCGCCGTCGGACGGTCAGGGCCCGCCGTCCTGGGCGTCGGCGCGGGGAAACGTGGTGCCGACCGGCTGAGCTCGGCCGGGACGGAGCAGAGCCCACCGGGTGACACGACGGGCTTCCCGAGGCCGCGACGATCACGGTAACGTTGCGGTGACGATCTGCACCGGGCTAGCGGAGGAAGCGATGAACCGGCTTGTCCAGGGATCCGACGGCCGGGAGTGGGTCATCCGTGCGCACATGGAGTGGCGCAAGCCGGCCACGGCCGACGACTTCGAGCACGACGTCGCCGCCAACCAGGCACCCGGAATCGCGATGATGGGGGTCACCCTCGCCCTGGCCGTCGTCCTGCTGGTGTGGATGCCCGACGACGTCGTGGTGCCGCAGTGGGTTCCGCTCGCGTTGCTGCTCGTGGCGTTGTTCTTCCCCCTGCGCTGGGTTCTGCGCAGGCCGTGGACCGTGGTCGCCGAGACGGAGGGCGACGCCACCGGCGAGAAGCCGTCCGAGCGGTGGGTGGGCACGGTCATCGGTATGTTGAACGTGAGGGGCGAGGTCACGCGCATCGCCAAGTCGATCCACAAGCACGACCTGCCCGATTTCGACGGTCCACTACATCCGGTCGAGTAGCCCATGCCCGAGTTGCCCGAGGTCGAAGCCCTCGCGTACTTCCTCCGGGAGCACGCGCTCGGCCGCGTGGTGACGAGGGTCGACGTCGCGTCGTTGACCGTCCTCAAGACCGTGAGTCCACCGTCGACGGAACTCCACGGCAGGACGGTGACCGGCGCGACCCGGCACGGCAAGTACCTGGATGTCGACTGCGACGGACTGCACCTCGTCGCTCATCTCGCCCGAGCCGGCTGGTTGCGCTGGTCCGACTCGCTCGCGCCGACGCCGCCGCGGCCGGGACGCGGTCCGGTCGCGTTGCGGGTGCGGTTGTCGGACGACGGGACGAGCCCGGGGTTCGACCTGACCGAGGCGGGGACCAAGAAGGATCTCGCGGTGTGGATCGTGGACGATCCCCGCCAGGTGCCGGGAATCGCGAAACTCGGCCCCGACGCCCTGGACCTCGATCGCGACGGCTGGGCGGTATTGCTGCACGGCAGCAGCGCCCGACTGAAGACGGTGCTCGTCGACCAGTCGACGGTCGCGGGCATCGGCAACGCGTACTCGGACGAGATCCTGCACACCGCGCGGCTGTCCCCGTACGCGACCGCGGGACGGTTGTCCGACGAGGCGCTCGACCGGCTCGCCGAGGCCGCACGCGTGGTCCTGACCGACGCCGTGGACCGGTCGGTCGGGCAGAAGGCGGCGCGGCTGAAGGGGGAGAAGCGGTCGGGCCTGCGCGTGCACGGGCGGACGGGTCTGCCGTGCCCCGTGTGCGGTGACACGGTGCGCGAGGTGTCGTTCGCCGACCGGGCGTTCCAGTACTGCCCGACGTGCCAAACGGGTGGAAAGACGCTCGCCGACCGCCGCATGTCACGACTGTTGAAGTGACAACGGGCGACACCGGCGCTGAGCATCGTGACTCTGGGTGGCCGAAAAGCGGTTCTGCGTGCTTGATCGAGTACGGATGGTGTGCACTCAGATCTTGCACGTGACGGTGTGAACGCAGAGCATGGACGCTGTGTCAAGTGTGTTGACCACGCAGACCGTCGTGGCCTTCGGTCTGGGGGCTTGCCTCGTCGGGCTGGTCACCGTCCTCGTCGCCGTCGTCAGACGCCGCAACCCGGGCGGAGCCGTCGACGAGGCCGTCCTCGACGCTGTCCGCTTCATGTCGGACTCGCCGCTCGAACTGCGGCGAGGGCTGAACCCGGACGCCGCCGACAGGATCACGTCGCGACTGCTGAGACTGTTGCGCTGTGTCGCGGTGGGCGTCACCGACCGCGACGGCAGCCTGCTGTCGTGGGACGGGGAGGCGAACGACCACTACGTCGACCTCGTCGATCCCATCGGGACCGCGATCCGCAAGAAGCGGCACGAGATCGTGTCGCACAACAAGGTGCCCTGCAACCACAAGGGCACCTGCCGGATGCGCACGGCCGTGATCGTCCCGCTGATCATCGAGGACAACACCGACGCGGTCCTCATCGTCGTCGGGCGCACGCGCGGGCGGGTGATCGTGCAGCTGGCGGAGGCCGTCTCGAAGTTCGTCACCACGCAGCTGGAGGCCGCGCGTCTCGAACAGGCCCGGCACGAGCTGCAGCGGGCCGAGATCAAGGCGTTGCGGGCCCAGATCTCGCCGCACTTCGTCTACAACGCGCTGAACACGATCTCGTCGCTGATCCGGACCGACCCGGAGGAGGCGCGGGAGCTGTTGCAGGACTTCGCGGACTTCACGCGGTACTGCTTCCGGGCGGAAGGCACCTACACCACCCTGTCGGACGAACTCCGCAACATCGATCGATACCTCACGATCGAGGGCGCCCGTTACGGCAGCAGGCTCAACGTCCGGCTCAAGATCGCTCCCGAGGTCCAGTCGGTCGTGGTGCCGTTCCTGCTCATCCAGCCGCTGGTGGAGAACGCCGTGAAGCACGGGATCGCGAACAAGCCCGGCGGCGGCACGGTGACGGTGGTGGCGCAGGACATCGGCAACGAGGCCGAGATCAGCGTCGAGGACGACGGGGTGGGCATGGATCCCGCCCTGCTGGAGGGGATGCGCAACTCCCGGAGCAGCGCGCACATCGGTCTCGCGGGCATCAACTACCGGATGCAGCAGGTCTACCACGACCGTTACTCGCTCATGGTCGAGACGGCGGTGGGCGCGGGCATGAAGGTGACCATGCGGGTGCCCAAGTTCGTGCGGGCGGTGCGGCCCGACATGCCCGGGTACGCCGAGAGCGAGCCCCCGACGGTGCGGCGTGCGGCGGTGCAGGCGAGGCCCGGCGCGGCCCTCGGATCGTGACCGGCGACCGGGCCGCGAGAACGAACCGCGGGACGTGATGATCAGTACGCTGGAGTCATGAGTCGCAAGGACACCCTGGTCTCCCGCATTCCCAAGCTGGGCGAGCGCGTCGAGCGCAAGGACGTCGTCTCCGTCGTCAAGCTCCACGGCGTGATCACGCCGCAGGCGTCGCCGCTGTCGGCCCGCGGCTCCATCAACCTGGCCGCTGTGGAATCGGCGTTGAAGAGGGCGTTCTCCCACGAGCGGCTCCAGGCGGTGGCGTTGCAGATCAACTCGCCGGGTGGCGCGCCCACGCAGTCGGGTCTCGTCGCCGAGCGCATCCGCCAGCTGGCCGACGAGAAGGGGGTCCCGGTGCTCGCGTTCGCGGAGGACGTGGCCGCCTCCGGCGGGTACTGGCTCGCGTGCGCGGCCGACGAGATCTACGCCCACCGCACGTCGATGGTGGGGTCCATCGGCGTCATCTCGGGTTCGTTCGGCTTCGCGCAACTGCTGGAGCGCTTCGGTGTCGAGCGCAGGCTCTACACGGCGGGGGAGAACAAGTCCCGGCTCGACCCGTTCAGCCCGGAGAAGCCGGAGGACGTCGAGTGGCTGCGCTCGATGCACTCGCAGCTCCACGAGATGTTCGTCGACTGGGTGAAGCAGCGGCGTGGTGCTCGCCTGCGCGACTCGGAGGACCTGTTCTCGGGCGACATCTGGCTCGGGGCCAAGGCCGTGGAGCTCGGGCTCGTGGACGGCCTCGGCAACCTCCGCGACGTGGTCGAGAAGCGGTTCCCGGACGCCGAGATCACGGTCGCCGAGCCGAAGAAGCCTCTGCTCGCCCGACTCGGCATGGCCTCGCCCGCCGCCGCGGTGCTGCAGGCGTTGGAACACCGTGCGGCGTGGTCTCGCTTCGGTCTGTGATCGATTTCGACTACGCTGAAGCGAACGGGTGGTGTCCGAATCGCCCGGCAGCGTAGTGGACAGAGACCCTTGCAAGCGGCAGGATGCGTTTCACTGTGAGTGCTCCCCATGACACACCGAAGCTGCTCGTCCTCGCTGTCGACGACGAGCCGCACGGTCTTGATCAGCTGAAGCACTGTCTTGAGGCGAACGCCTACGTCGGACGCGTGCTTCCGGCCGTCGACGCCTCCGAGGCGCTACGGCTTCTCGGTTCCGACGACGACCTCATCCGGGCGCGCAAGCACCGCGGCCTGCCGCCGGTGGACGCGGTGTTCGCGGACATCAACATGCCGGGGTTGTCCGGGATGGAGATGTCGCGGGTGTTCGCGTCGCTGAACCCCGCTCCGGTGCTCGTGTTCGTCACGGGCCACGCGGAGGAGGCGGTCGAGGCGTTCGACCTCGGTGCCGTCGACTACGTGCTCAAACCCGCGCGGCAGGAGCGCATCGACAAGGCCGTGTCGCGCGTGGTCGAGAAGATCGAGGCGGCGTCGGGCCTGCGCAGGCCGTCGGAGCCCGAGCGGGACCGCGACAACGAGGTGATCCCCGTGGAACTCGCGGGCACCACCAAGCTCATCCCTCGCTCGTCGGTGCGCTGGGTGGAGGCGCAGGGCGACTACGCACGGTTGTTCACCACCGAGGGCAGCCACCTCGTCCGGATCCCTCTGGCGCAGCTCGAGGAGAGGTGGGCCAAGGCCGGGTTCGTCCGCATCCACCGGTCGTTCCTCGTGGCGTTGCCGCTCATCACCGAGCTCCGCATGGGCCAGGGCGGCTACCAGGTCGTGATCGGCAACGAGGAGAAGGTCCTGCCCGTCAGCCGCCGGCACACGCGGGAGCTGAAGGACAAGCTGGTCGGTTCGTCGCGGTTGGGTTAGCCGGCCGTGACCGACGACGACCTCTACAGCAGCGTCCAGGGCATCCGGCAGCCGGATCCGACACTGGGCAAGAAGCCGTTGCCGTCGGAGACCGTGCGGCCGGCCGTCTCTCTGTCCACACCGGCGGAGCCTGCCGCCAAACCGCGCCGGCAGCGGGTCGTGCTCGCCGCGCCGCGGCGGATGTCGAGCGCGTCGATGCGCGCGCGCGTGGAGCTGGCCGAGCAGACCAGCTGGGGCAAGCTGCTCGTCAAGGATCTCGTGAAGGTGCAGTTGCGGGCGGGACTGCTGCTCTTCGGTCTCGTGGTCGTGGCGCTCGGTGTGTTGCCGCTGCTGTTCCACCACGCCCCGGAGCTCGCGGCCTGGCGGGTGATCGGTATCCCGCTGCCGTGGATCGTGCTGGGCATCCTGCCGTTTCCGCTGCTGTTCGGCGTCGGCCTGTGGTACAACCGGCTGGCGGAGCGACACGAACGGGACTTCGTCGCGATGATCGAGAACTGACTTCCGTCGGCACAGGTAGCGAGGGCAGTCCGTGCAGCTGAACCCGTGGGCTCTCGTCGGTGTCGGGTTGGTGACGGCTGCGGCCTCCTACCTCGGTCGCCGCACGTCGCAGTTCGCGCGGCCCACCGACGACTTCCTCGTCGCACGTCGCATGGTGCGGTCGAGGCGCAACGCGTCCGCGATCTCCGGCGAGTACCTCTGCGCCGCGTCGGTCCTCGGGGTGTCGGGCCTGGTTCTCAAGGACGGCGCCGACGCGCTCTGGTACCCCATCGGGTTCACCGCGGGTTTCCTCGCGCTCGGGGTCTTCGTGGCGGCGCCGCTGCGTCGTTCGGGCGCCTACACGATCCCGGACTTCGTGGAGGCGCGGCTGGGGTCCGCGGGGCTGCGCCGGACGTCGACGTGCTTCGTGCTGGCACTGGGGCTCGTGTACCTCGTGCCGCAGTTGCAGGGGGTCAACCTGGCTCTCACGGCGATCGCGCCGGGCGCCGAGGCGTGGTGGGGCCCGGTGGCCGTGATCGTGCTGCTCGTGGTCAACATCGTGTGGGGCGGGATGCGCGCGGCCACGCTCGTGCAGGCGTTCCACCACTGGATCAAGCTGTTCGCGCTGGCCATCCCCGCGTTCTTCCTGTGTGCGGTCTTCCTCGGCAGCGGAGGGTCGGGTGCGACGGGCGGCCTCGGTGACGAGGCCCCGCCGGAATTCACGGAGGAGACCACGGTCACGGTGCGCACCGACGTCGTCCTGCACGTCGGGGAGCCCACGACGGTGCACGCACTCGACCGGGAACCGGCCGGGCCGCGCCTGTGGTCGCCGGGAGTCGACTACCCCGTGCGGGAGGGCGAGCGGCTGCTGTTCCCGGCGGCGTCGGACGTCCCCGTGGTGAGCGACGCGGCGACCGACAACGCGAGCTGGCTCCGCCCCACCGAGGACGGCGACGAGGTGTGGTGGACCTACTCGGTGATCGTGGCGACGTTCCTCGGCACGATGGGACTGCCGCACGTGCTGGCCCGCTTCTACACCAATCCCGACGGGCGGGCGGCGCGGCGCACCACCGTGCAGGTGCTGCTCCTGGTCGGGCTGTTCTACCTCTTCCCGATCCTGTTGGGGGCGCTGTCCCGCCTGTACGTGCCGGAGTTGCTGGTGACCGGCGAGACCGACGCGGCGGTGTTGCGGGTGCCGACGGCCATGCTGCCCGGGGTTGCGGGGCAGTTGGTCGTCGCGGTGCTCGCGGCCGGGGCGTTCACGGCGTTCGTGTCGACGTCGTCGGGACTGCTCGTCAGCGTCGCGGGCATGGTCGCCACCGACCTGTTGTGGAACAGGACCCGCGACTTCGCGATCGCCGTCGTGGTCGTCGCGGGTGTGGCGACGGCGGGTGCGGTCGTACTCCCGCTCGACGACCTCGTGCACACGGTGGGGTTGGCGTTCGCGCTCGCGGCGTCGACGTTCTGCCCGCTGCTGCTGCTCGGTATCTGGTGGCGGCGGCTGACCTGGGTCGGCGCGCTGCTGGGGATGCTGGTCGGCGGTCTGGGAGTGCTGACCGCCATCGGTTTCCACGTCGCGAGCCGGTTGACCGGGATGGACGTGCCGTGGTTCGTCACCCAGCCCGCCCTGCTGACCGTGCCGGCCGCGCTGCTCACCACGGTGATCGTGAGCCTCGCGACCGCTCGCCGGGTGCCCGGGGACGTCGACGTGGTGATGCTCCAGCTGCACGCGCCCGACCACCTGGGCTTCATGCGCGACGGGAGCACGCGGTCGAGGAGCGGCGGTGCCCTCGATGCCGACGCGAGTGGCAGGCACCGCAGCCTGTGACGGTTCACGGGCATCGCACGAGGCAGCATGCGACGATGAGGCCGTGAACCACTCCGATGTACCCACGGTCTCGGTCGAGCAGCTTTCGACGAGCGACGCCGTGTTGCTCGACGTGAGGGAATCCGACGAGTGGGCGGCGGGCCACGCGCCCTCCGCCGTCCACATCCCGCTGGGCGATCTGCCCGCACGTGCGGGTGAGCTCGCGGAGCTCGCCGCCGACCGGCCCGTCTACGTCGTCTGCCGCACCGGTGGCCGATCGGCGCGGGCGGTGGCCTGGTTGAACGCCGCGGGCGTCGTCGACGCCGTCAACGTCGCGGGTGGCATGAAGACGTGGCACGTCCAGGGCCGTCCGCTGGTCGGTGAGCACACGGACGTGCCGCCAGAGGTGCTGTGAGACGCGAGGTCGGGCGCGCGTGACTCGTCCACCGGCCGCTCCGTGGGGGCCTGCTCCGGGACACCGGGGCGGGCAGCACTCGCGCGTTCCGGTGCGGTGGGTCGCCTTGCCGCCGGGCGAGGGCCGTCCGCGCATCGGTGACGACCGCCGGGCTCGCGCACCGTACTCGGGCCCGCCCGCCTACGACTCCGTACCGCGCTGGGGCTTCCCGCACGTGGTGTGGCGTTGGCCGACGGCCGTGCAGGGCACGAGCGCGGCCACACCGGTGCCGTCCCAGCGACTGCTGCTCATCGCCCGCAACGCCGTGGCCGTGCTGTGGACCGTCGTCGGCCTGGCGGGTGTGGCGGCGGGCGCGGAGCTCTGGCGTTACGTCCTGCTGGTACTGAGCCGCGATCGGGCGTTGTCCCCGTCCGTGGTGGGTGCCTCCGACGCCCTGGTGCTGACGTTCTCGCTGCTGACCTTCGTGGTGTCGGCGTTCGCGCTCGCCGTGTCGGTGTGGTGGCTGCTCGTGGCGCGGCGAGCCGCCGCGGACGAGGCCGGGCAGGAGCCGCCGCGTTCGACCGCGCAGGTGCTGGTCGGCCTGCTGGTGCCCGGCCTGAACCTGGCGATGGCGGGCTCGATCCTCGCCGAGCTCGAACACGCCGCGATCCGCAGGCCCGCGAACCGCCGACCGACCCCGTCGCGGTTGGTGCTGGCGTGGTGGGCGGCGTGGGTCGCGAACGCGGTGCTGCTGACGCTCACCCTGGTGTGGCGGGCCCGCGACGGGGTGCAGGCCCAGGTCGACGCGGTGTTCCTGACGGCGCTCACCGATCTTGCCGCCGTGCTGCTCGCGGTGCTCACGCTGCAGGTCGTCCGGCGGTTCACCCGCCTGCTGGCGCCGATGGAGGAGCAGTTCGTCCGGCCGCTGCGCGTCGTGCGCGTCGAGGGGGCGCCGGAGTTGCCCCGGCGTCCCCGTCCGTCGACGGCGTCCCGCTGACCGCCGCCGCTACGTCGTCACCGACAGCCGGTCGAGCCCCCGGATCACGAACTCGGCGCGTCGTGGTGGCGTCTCGGCCTCCCGGAGCTCGGGGAGGCGCCGGGTGAGGGCGGTGAGCGCCGCCGCGATCTCGATGCGCGCCAGCGGAGCGCCGAGGCAGTAGTGCACGCCACCGCCGAAACCGAGGTGGGGATTGGGGCTGCGGCCGATGTCGAGGGTGTCCGGGGCGTCGAAGACCTCCGGGTCGCGCGCGGCCGCACCGAGCAGGGCCGCGATCTTCTCGCCCTCGGCGACGCGGTGTCCGGCGATCTCCACGTCGGTCGTCGCGGTGCGCTCGAACAGCTGCAGCGGGGAGTCGTAGCGGATGAGTTCCTCGGTGGCGGTGTCCGCGAGCGACGGGTCCCGCACCAGGCGCTCCCACTGGTCGCGGTGGGTCAGCAGGGCGTGGACGCCGTTGCCGATGACGTTCACGGTGGCCTCGTGGCCCGCCATGAGCAGCAGCACCGCCGTGGCCACCACTTCGTCGCCGGTGAGGTCGCTCGCGATGAGGTGGCTGAGCAGGTCGTCACCGGGGTGTGCGGCGCGGTGGTCGGCCAGCGCGCGCAGGTAGTCGGCGAATTCGGTGGCGGCCGCCTCGGCCTCCCGCCGCCGCGGCTCGGGCAGCCCGTACTCGTACATCTTGACGATCGCGTTGCTCCACGCGACCAGCATCGGGCCGTCGTCCTCCGGCACACCCAGAAGCTCGGCGATCACGGCGACGGGCAGGGGCTGGGCGAGGTGTTCCAGCAGGTCGGCCTGGCCGTCCTCGGCGATGCGGTCGGCAAGCGTCGCGACCATGCGGTCGGCGAGTGCCTCCACCGCCGGACGCAACCGCTCGACGTGCCCGCGGGCGAAGGCCGACGACACCAGCCTGCGCAGCCGGGTGTGCGCGGGCGGTTCGTTCTCCAGCAACGAGTTGCGGTGCAGCATGTTGAACGACGCGAACTGCTCCACCGGGGTCGCGTCCTGCCACAGGCGGCCGAGCCTGCGGTCACGCAGCACGGCGGAGGCCGAGGCGTGGGACACGGCGACGAACAGACCGAGGCCGTCGTGCCGGTGCACGGGCCCGCGCGAGCGGAGCTCGGCGAACACGGGATAGGGGTCGGCGAGGAAACGCGGATCACGCGGGTCGAACACGTCGCAGAGCGTAGATCGCCCGGTCGCGGGAGTCGAGGGTCAGACCGCGCGGGGGCTCGGCCACTCCGGGGCGAGCATCGAGAAGAGCACCGAGTCGCGCCAGCCCCCGCTGACGCGGACGTGGTCGCGCAACACGCCCTCGCGCGTGAAC
This sequence comes from Saccharomonospora azurea NA-128, assembly GCF_000231055.2. Lineage (GTDB taxonomy): Bacteria > Actinomycetota > Actinomycetes > Mycobacteriales > Pseudonocardiaceae > Saccharomonospora > Saccharomonospora azurea. Next base: position 3,072,967 of record NZ_CM001466.1, read on the forward strand.
CCGAGGCGTTTCACGAGCGCGAGCCCCGCTCGGTTGTCGGGGCCCACAGCGGCGGTCACCCGGTGCAACCGCAGCGTCCCGAACGCGAAGTCCAGCAGGGTCCGGACGGCGTCCCCGGCGTATCCGCGGCCCTGATGGGCGTGGGCGATGGCGTAGACGAGACGGCCGGAGTGCTCGTTGGTGCGTTGCAGCCTGGTGAATCCGACGGCCTTGTCCACATCGGCGGCGCTCTCCGGCTGAAGCGGAGTGATCGCGAGGTAGTACTCGCTGCGCGGGCGCTGCTGGGCCCGCTCGACGATGGTGCGGAGCAGTTCCTGCGCCTGTTCCTCGTTGCGGGTGTTGAACGACAGGAAGTGGGTGACGCGGTCGTCCCCGACCACTCCGCGCACCCCGTCGAGGTCGGCGAGAGTGAACTCGCGCAGGCGGACCCTGTGGCCGCTCAGTGCGACCGGTCCTTCGTCGTGCCGAGTCGTCACGTCATCCAGGCTAGCCTCGAAAGCATGATCTCGGAACATCTCGTCGTGTCGACGACGACGGATTCGGAATCGGCCGCGCGTGACCTCGCCGCGGGGGCCGTCGAGGCGCGGCTGGGCGCGTGTGCCCAGATCGTCGGACCGATCACCAGCGTGTACCGCTGGGAAGGGCGGGTCAACACCGACGCGGAGTGGCGCATCGAGGTCAAGACGGCCGCCGACCGGGTCGACGAGCTGGTGGAACACCTGAAACGCCACCACAGCTACGACGTCCCGGAGGTCGTGGTGACCCCGATCGTCGGAGGCAGCGAGGACTACCTGTCGTGGGTGGTGGACGAGACCCGCAAGGCCTGAGAATGCGGCGCGGGCGTCACTCGCGCGGGGCGGCCCCGTCACGCCTAGTCTGGATTCGGGTCGAGTAGCGTCGAGCCAACCGAAACACGCAGGAGGGCGGCAACCGTGGGCAAGGGCGCACGCAGGAAGGGACCGGGCAAGGGACCGAAGACCGGGAAGCGGAAGGTCCGCGACGTCTTCGTGGCGCGGCCGTTCGAGGGGCTCGCGGCGGAGCCGGAGCTCATCGCGCTGCGCGAGTTCGTCCCCTCCGCCACGGCGCCGCTGCCCCTGAAGGACGCCGGCGACCGCACGGTCACCCTGGCGTCCGTCCTGCCGGTGGCGGCGGCGGCGATGGTGCGCGGCGAGACCGGCGAGATCCTGCTCGGCATGCAGGTGCAGACGCGGTCGTCCGACGTCAGCCGCGATCTTGGACGCGCGCTGCGCTGGGCGTTGGACGCCGAACCGGGCCAGGTGCTCTCGGTGCCGGACACCACGAGCGAACCCCAGCCGGGCGAACGCCTGCAGGACCTGCTCGACCCCGACGCCGAGCTGGAGGTCGAGCTGCACTCCGACTTCGGCTGGTGGCTGCAGGACGACGCGCAGGCCACCGGTGAGGTCGCGATGTCGCTGGAGCGCGCCAACGCGGCGATCATGCCCACCGAGCGGGTGCGCCAGGGCGCGTACTGGACGTTGACGGGGGAGAAGGCCCACCTGCGGTGGGTGTGGCCCGCCGACGAGAACAAGCTGCTCCAGGCCCTGGCCCGGCTGTCGGCCGCGGGCGAGTTGTCGCTCGGCGAGGGCTCGCGCTACGCGGGTTCCTTCCGCGCTCACGGTCTGCTCGTGCCGGTGTGGGACCTCGATGCCGAGGCACACGCCCGGGAGTGGAGCGAGCCGGCCGAGCAACTCGGGGCGCGGCTCGACGCGGCGCTCAAGTCGTTGGACGACGAGCCGTTGAACGCCGCCGAGCGCCGGGCTCGCGACGGGCTGATCGGCCGCCAGCTCACGCTGCGCTGAGCCCGTCCGATGCTGCTGCACTTCTGCCCCGCCGCCGACTGGGAGGCCGTGCCCGACGGCGGTGAGTACCGCACCGCATCGCTCGACGAGGCGGGGTTCGTGCACTGCTCCGAGTACGGCACGGTGCACCTGCCCGCCAACGCCCTGGCGGAAGGCCGGACCGACCTCGTGCTGCTCCGGATCGATCCCGGCCGGCTCGACGTTCCCGTGCGGTGGGAGCCCGGGGACCCGGCCGACCCGGCCGGTGTGTGGTTCCCCCACGTGTACGGCGCCATCCCGTCGACGGCCGTGATCTCGGCGGAGCCCTACCTGCCCGGCCCCGACGGGCGGTTCGCACCACCTCGTCCCACTTTCGGAGGGTGACGCCCACAGGTCCAGGCAACCTCTCGACTCCCTCACGCGTGACCACGTCAGCCTCGACTTCGGAAGGCGCAGACGAGTCCGCGTGAGGGAGGGATTACGGTGACTGCGTTCATATCCGCTGTGCCCACCACTCCCCACGACGGTCGGTTGACGGGCATCGCCGGCCATAGGAAGGACATGGCCGTGTCTGGCGACCTCACGGACTTCTCCGAGTTCGTCGAGGACAGCCTGCCCGGATTGTTGCGCTACGGGCACGCGCTGACGGGAAACCCGCACGACGCGGCCGACCTCGTGCAGTCGGTGCTGGAGAAGATCGGATCTCGCTGGAGTTCGGTCCTGCGCAAGGCGGGCGACCCGCTGGCCTACATCCGCAGGTCGATGACCAACGCCCACATCAGCCGGTGGCGGCGGTTGCGCCGGGAGAGCCTCGTGGCCGAGGTTCCCGACTCCGGGTCGATCGTGCACGCGGACCCGTTCGAGCACGAACCGCTCTGGTCGGCACTGCGCGAGCTGCCTCCGCGCCAGCGAGCCGTGATCGTGCTGCGCTACTACGAGAACCTCAGCGAGGCCGAGATCGCCGCGTCGCTGGGGATCAGTCAGGGCACCGTGAAGAGCCAGGCGAGCAAGGCCTTGAACTCGCTTCGGAGCAAGCTGCGCCACGCCGAGGGCAGCGAAGGGAGGGACGTGCTGTGAGCACTTCCGGTCCGAACGGCACGGGCGACGACCTCGACGCACGGTTGCAGGCACTGTTCGCCGACCCCCGACTCGACGTCGTCCCCACTCCCCGCGTGGGCGAGCGGATCGTGGCGGGTGCGCGGCGGCGGCGCAGCCGCAGGGTCGCGCTCACCGGGAGCGGCACGACGCTCGCCGTGGTGGCCGCCGCGGTGGCCATCGTGGCGTCGGGCTCGCACTCGGACGAGAAGTCGAACCAGATGACCGTCGCGGCCTCACTGCCCCAGGCGCCGCCCGTCGACGGCTCGACGCTCGGGACGCTGCAGGACAACGAACACGCCGATCCCTCGGCGCTCCCCGAATCGCACCAGACCGGTACGCCGTCGTCGCCGTCGGGCGGTGGCGCCAGTTCGGAGCCGGGGGGATCGCCCCAGCCGAGCACGCCCGTCGAGAGCGGCAGGATCCTGATCGCCGATGCGGTGCTCGCCACGGACGGGTACCGGGAACTGAAGCTCGGTATGTCCTACAGCGACGCCCTGGCGACGAACCTGCTCGTCGTTTCCGGCGAGAGCCCGCCGCAGGTGTGCGCCGACTACGCGCTCGCGGAGGGCGACTCCTCGGTGCGTGCGGTGACGATCTCGCGCGAGTACGGCGTCGTCGGCTTCACCGCCGGCAACGCGGTGACCCCCGAGGGCGCGGGCGTCGGAACACCGGTCGACGAGCTGGAGAACCTCTACCCGGAGGGTCGTGCGGTCGACGGCGCCTACGTCGTGGACACCGGAACCGGTGTGTACGAGTTCACCGCCGCGGACGGCGTGGTCGACGCACTGGAGTTGAGGGCCTCCAGCTCCGACTGCTGAGCCGGCTCACTGCTGCCGGGAAACCGGTGGCCGCCGCGCGCACCCGAGCGTTAGGCTTTCGTGCCGTGGGAACTTTGTGCAGCGCGCCGATGACGGCGCTGAACTTCTGGATTCGTGACCGCCGCGCCTGACGGCGCGTTCTTCGCTGGTCACCGCTTTTCCGCGCGCCGTCGCCCGGGCTGTCCACGCACCCCGGACGCGCGTCGTTTCCTCGTACCCGACCCACGCCGGGGTGCTCCCTGTCTCTTGCCTTGGAGCGCTCACATGTCACACCGTTCCCGCCACGGCGGACGTCACGAACTCGGACAGAACTTCCTCGTCCACCGACCGACCATCGACCGCATCGTCACGCTCGTCGCCTCGACGGCCGGACCGATCCTCGAGATCGGCGCCGGCGACGGTGCTCTCACCCGGCCCCTCACCGGGCTCGGACGCAGTGTCACCGCGATCGAGATCGACGAGCACCGCGTCCGCATGCTGCGCCGACGGGTTCCCCGCGCCACGGTGGTGCAGGGGGACGCGGTCACCGAGCTCACCGCACTCACGCGGTCGTTGGATCGCCCCGTCGTGGTCGGAAACCTGCCCTACCACCTCACCACCCCGATCCTGCGCCGCCTTCTCACCGAGCGGCGGTGGCAGCACGCCGTCCTGCTCACCCAGTGGGAGGTCGCGCGCAAGCGCGCCGGAGTCGGAGGAAGCACGATGCTCACCGCGCAGACCACGCCGTGGTTCGTCTTCGAGCTGCACGGCCGCGTGCCCGCCCACGGCTTCCGGCCGGTACCGAGCGTCGACGGTGGCCTGCTCTCGATCACCAGACGCGGCTCGCCCCTCGTCGATCCGGCGCACCGGCGTCGTTACGAGGCGTTCGTCCGGGCCCTGTTCACAGGGCGTGGGCGGGGGCTGGAGTCGATCGTGGCGACGTGGACGGGATGGAGCAGGTCCACGGCGCGGCGCGCGCTCGACCGGGCGCGGATCAGGTCGGGCAGCCTGCCTCGCGACCTCGACCCACACCAGTGGGCGCAACTGTGGGAGGTGGTCGGGACGAGGCCGGACAAGGTCGCCGAGCCGGGCCGCTCACGCATCCGCGTCGATGGCGGGACCACCGTCGAAAGGCGGCGACGCTGCCGACCGAATGATCAATAGAGATCCGACGGACACGTCTCGGCGATGCTCTTCGGGGCACCGCCGAGACGTTCCCGTGTCACAGTTTTCCGCCCGCGACGGGAGGCATGGTCGAATCGGCCTCCTCGCCGACGGGCTCGCGGAAGAGGAACTGCTCCACGTCGAAAACATTGCCCTTCGCCATGTCGATCACGTTGAGCAGTCGCTTCATCGAGGCGATCTCCTCGACCTGTTCCTTGAGGAACCACTGGACGAACTCCGAGCCCGTGAAGTCGTCCTCGTCGCGGGCCACCTTCGCGAGCTGCACGAAATCGGCCTGGACCTCCTGCTCCTGAGCGAGCGCGAGCGCGACCGGCTCCCGGATGTCGGCGAAGTCGTTGCGAACCTGCGGTACGTCGGGAATCTCGACGTGGTGATCGGTGTCGAGAAGGTACTGCACCAACGCCATCGCGTGGTTACGCTCCTCCAGCGCCTGCCGATAGAAGTGGCCGGCCAGCTGCGGCAGGTCCTTGCCGTCGTACCAGACCGCCACCGCCACGTACTGTTGCGAAGCGTGGAATTCGTTGCGAATCTGCGCTTGGAGCAGTTCGTAGAACTTCGACCGGGGATTCTTCTTCATGCTGCCCATGGATCAACCATACGCATGAAAGCCGTTCTCGATCCACTTGTCGTCGGTGATCTCAGTCCCAAGTGGGTACAATTTTATTAGCCTAGGTTTCGCTCAATAAATGAAGGCTTGGCTAAACATGAAAAGCCTTACCTAACCTGCCTCGCCTTCGGTGGAAACGGCGTCGCGCACGATGGGGCAGGACATGCACCGCGGACCACCGCGACCCGACCCCAGTTCGGAGCCCGCGATGCGCACGACCTCGATGCCCGCCGCCTCCAGGCGTTCGTTGGTTTCGAGGTTGCGTTCGTAGGCGATCACGACCCCCGGCGCGAGGGCCAGTGTGTTGTTGCCGTCGTCCCACTGTTCGCGCTCGGCCGTCACCGGGTCGAGCCCCGTGTCGATGACGCGCAGGCGGTCGATACCCATTGCGTCCGCCGCCGCCTCCAGGAACGGTGCGGGTCCGCCCACGCGCACGCCCTTCTCGTCGTCCGGCGTCAGCGTGTAGGCGATGAGGGAGTCCTGCGCCAGCGGGTACATCACCACCGCGTCCGGGGCGACCATCGTGCACACGGTGTCGAGGTGCATCGTGGCGCGGTCCTGGGCGATCGGCACGGCCAGCACGGTGTGCGCGAGGTCGTCGGCGAACACCGACCTCGCCAACGACTCCGCGCCGGCGGGGGTGGTGCGCTCGCCCACTCCGACGGCCAGCACGCCCGGGGCCAGCTGCAACACGTCGCCGCCCTCGATGGGGGCCGAGTGTGCCCCGTACGCGCGGACGGCGCCACGGAAGCGCGGGTGGTAGGCGTAGACGAGGTCGACCAGGGCGGTCTCGCGCTTGCGGGCGGGCATCGCGAGTGACGAGATCGCGACCCGGTCGCCGATCCACACCGACGAGTCGCGCGTGAAGAGCAGGTTCGGCAGCGGGTCCACCGCGAAGTCGTGCGGGTGGTGCATCTTCCGCACGAGCGAGCCGCCCTCCGAGGCGGGGAGTTCCTCGAACGTCATGCCCGACATGAGGACTTCCGTGAGCGTCTCGGGAGAGGCGGTCGACAGGTGTGAGCGCAGCACGTCGGCGAGCTCGGCGCCCAGCCTTCGGGAATCGACGGCCGCGTGGACCCCGGCCGCGTGCGCCCTCGGATCCTCCAGCGCGGAACGCAGGACCTCGACGAGGAGCAGGACCTCGACACCGCGGTCGCGCAGCACGCCGGTGAAGGCGTCGTGCTCCTCCTGGGCCCGGTCGACCCACGGGATGGAGTCGAACAGCAACTGGTCGTTGTTGCGGGGTGTGAGCCGCCGCAGCTCGTTGCCGGGACGGTGCACCAAGACCGTCCGCAGCGGTCCGACCTCGTTGTCGACGCGCGCGACGGAGCGTCCGGAAAGGCTGCTGGGGCTGGGAATCGTCGATTCGGTCACAGGCGCGAGACTAATGACCTCGGGCCCTCTGCGCGGGACACGAAACGACGCGGCGCGGCGTGGTAGCGCCTTCGCGCCGGGACCCCGTTCCTCCGCAATGAAGTGGGTGTCCCGGGTGCGGTTCGTTGCGTCACCCGGCAGCCGGCCTCCTCAGCGGGCGCTGTGTGTCGGCCTCGGCGATCCCGCGGTGACGGTGGAGACCGGCAGGCGGGGCTGCCGGTGCTCGACGTTCGGTATCGTCGTGAAGATCCAGTTCTGGACGCCGCCCCCCATGATGTCGGCGTACCGCTCGGCCGCGTCGCGGTTGGCGAAGCGAATCTGCTGGTCGTTCACTCGGTGAGTGATCTTGCAAGCCATGGTCCCCTCCTGACCGTGCTGTGCCGTGTCGTGCCCGTGTCGTCCCCGACGGCATCCATTAGAACATGTGTTCGAACGTCGGGCAACGTCAGGGCAGCCAGTCCACGTGGTCGCGCAGGGCGGCGTACCCGACGAAGGCGACCACGTCGAGCAGCAGGTGAGCCACGATCAGTGGCCACAGCCGGTTGGTGCGCTGCCAGACGCGGCCGAAGACGAGCCCCATCACGACGTTGCCGACGAACCCGCCGAGGCCCTGGTACAGGTGGTACGAGCCCCGCAGCAGCGCCGACACCACGAGCGCGGTGTTCTCCGAGAGGTCCAGCTGCCGCAGCCGCGTGAGCAGGTAGCCGACGACGAGCACCTCCTCGGCGAACGAGTTGCCGAACGCCGAGAGCGTCAGCACGACGGGTCTCCACCAGGCCTCGTCCAGCGTGGAGGGCTGCACGGCGAGGTTGAACCCGAGCTTCCAGGCGACGAAGTAGAACGCCAGCCCGGGTAGGCCGATCGCGGCGGCCAGTGCCACGGCCCAGGCCGTGTCCCTGCCCGGCCTCGTGCGGTCGAGACCGATGCGGGACAGGTGGATACCGGCCCGCCACAACAGGTAGAGGCCGAGCGCTCCCCAGCCGACGAGTTGCACGACGCCGAGCAGCTGCTTCAGTAGGTCGATCAGCCCGAGTGCCGCCCGTGAGGCGTTGATGGCGACCTGCTGCTGCGCCAACGGTTCCGGGCGGAGCAGCGCGTCCAGCAGCGACAACCCGCTGCGCACACCCGACAGTCCGAGGGTGATCGAGAAGACGAGCACGAGCTCCACGACGAGCGCACGCCGCTCGCGCGGGTCGGTGACGCGGTGCGGGAACTCCGGAGGGCGTGGACTGATCCAGTCGCGTGCTCGAGTGGCCACTGTGGCACGTTACATGAAGTTGAATCTGCGCAGGTCAGAGGCTGCTTACCAAGATTGTTACCGGTCTTGTAGACCCGAATGGGTGTAGTTCGGCTTCTTGGGCCACTAGGGTCCTACGGTCCGAATTTTCCGAAGAAGGAGGCAAGCCTCGTGACGGCGACGTCCGATACTGAGGCCCAAGCGCTCTCCGGTCAGCGGCGACCGTGGTACGCGTCAGTGGCACCGCGGGTCTTCTGGCCGTCGGCGGTCATCATCTTGGCTTTCGTGATCGCCAGCGTCGTCGCGCCCGACGCGATGAACGAGGCGCTCGCCACGATCCAGGAAAAGGTCATCGGAACGTTCAGCTGGTACTACATGCTGCTCGTTTCGCTGTTCGTCATCTTCTCCCTGTGGATCGGGCTCAGTCACTACGGTGACATCAAACTCGGTCCCGATGAGGACGAGCCCGAGTTCGGCCTGAAGTCGTGGTTCGCGATGCTGTTCGCGGCCGGCATGGGTATCGGCCTGGTGTTCTGGGGCGTGGCCGAACCGCTCAACCACTACGCGGGCATCCCCAACCGGGCCACCGGGATCACGCAGGACGAGGAGGGCGCGCAAGGCGCGCTCGTCCAGACGTTCCTGCACTGGGGGCTGCACCCGTGGGCGATCTACGTGGTGGTGGGCGTCGCGATCGCGTACGTCATCCACCGCAAGAAGCGTCCGGTGTCGATCCGTTACGCGCTGGAGCCGCTGATCGGCAAGCGCGTCCACGGCTGGCTCGGTGACGTCATCGACATCGCCGCCGTCGTCGGCACGCTGTTCGGCATCGCGACCTCGCTGGGCTTCGGCGTCATCCAGATCGGTGCCGGACTCGACTTCCTCGACGTGGTCTCCGAGCCGAGCGACCTCATGTACGTGGTGCTCATCGGTGTGATCACGGGCCTTGCGCTCTTCTCCGTGGTCACCGGTGTCAAGCGCGGCATCAAGTGGCTGTCCAACATCAACATGGTGCTGGCCGCCCTCCTGATGCTCGCCGTCCTGGCGCTCGGACCGACGCTGTTCATCTTCAAGGATCTGGTGCAGTCGATCGGTGACTACTTCCAGAACCTGCTGCGGATGAGCTTCAACACCACCGCCTACGAAGGCGCCGACGGCAACTCGTGGCAGGGCTGGTGGACCACGTTCTACTGGGGTTGGTGGATCTCGTGGGCACCCTTCGTCGGGGTGTTCATCGCGCGCATCTCCCGCGGTCGGACCGTCCGTGAGTTCGTGGCGGGCGTCCTGCTCGTGCCGACGGCCGTGACGACCCTGTGGTTCACCGTGTTCGGCGGCACCGCGCTGTACCGCGAGCTGTTCGGTGAGGGTGGCCTGGTGGGCACCGACGAGACCGGCGCCGCGACGGTGGACACCGAGGCGTCGCTGTTCGGCATGCTCGACGGCCTGCCCGGCGGGGCGCTGCTCTCGGTGGGCGCACTGATCCTCATCGTGCTGTTCTTCGTGACGTCGTCCGACTCCGGCTCGCTCGTCGTCGACATGCTCGCCTCGGGTGGCAACCCGGAACCGCCCAAGTGGAGCCGGGTGTTCTGGTGCCTGCTCGGCGGTGCGGTGGCCATCGCGCTGCTGCTCGCGGGTGGGCTCGACCCGATCAAGACCGTGGCGATCCTGATCGCACTGCCGTTCAGCGTCGTGATGATCGGCATGTGTGTGGCGACCTGGAAGGCCTTCCGGGTCGAGCGGCAGTCGATGCTGCGGGTCCAGCGGCAGCTCCAGCGCGAGCGGCTGACGGAGCACGTGACGAACAGTCTCATCGACGAGGGGCTCGTGGATCCGGCCGACAAGTCCGGCCCGGACACGGAGAAGGTGGTCACGAAGTCCTGACCCTACGACGAAGGCGGGCGCTCTCCGGTGTCACCGGGGCGCCCGCCTTCGTCGTTTCAGCAGGTCAGTAACTCAGTAACTCAGTGGCTCAGTAGCGCTCGTCGGCGTTCGCGTCGCTCTGTGGCCGGAAGGGGCACCCGGCGAGCTTGCGCAGTTCGACGGCGAGTTGCGGCGGGTTGTCGACGCTGCGGGAGAACGACAGCCGGACGTCGTGGTCGTCGCCGGAGGTCTCCACGCGCAACCGCAGGCCCCACCGGTCGAGTCCGAGCGGGCGCACCCGGCCGTCCCGCAGCTCGGGCGGCAGCAGGCGGCTCAGGCGCAGCACGACGTCGGCGTGGTGGTGCTCCAGGTGGCGCAGCCACCGTCCCTCGTAGTCGTACAGGGGGTCGGGGGCGGCGGCGCCGAAGGTGATGGGCGACAGCGAGTGTGTGCCCTCGCTGTCGGCGACGACCACGGAGGCGGGCGTGAGGCGCAGCAGCGTGAGGCCGTGCCCGACGTCGAGCAGCCGGGGATCGGGTTCGGCGGTGTGCTCGGCGATGCTCACGGCCTTGGCCCTCGCCGTCTGCGGGTCGAGCCCGCGGAGCCAGCCGGTGAGCCACAGCAGTCCTCGGACGGGCTGCCGCAGCGGTACGGGCGCCTCGTCGGTGATCTCCATCGTGACGGCGAGTTCCGCGCTCGCCTCTCCGTGCAGGCCGGCGGCGAGCGGGTGGTCCGTGGGAAGCACGACGCTGACGTCGTCGCCCGCGTGCAGGTGCCACAACTCGGGCGTGGTGCGCTCGCTCGTCACGTCGTGACCGAGGGCGGGCAGCAGGTGGGCGGGGCCGCCGCGCGCCGCGACGGATCTCGCCCGTTCGGCCGGGGTCGGGGTCGGGGGCCGGCGGGGGACGGGTTCGCTCACGACTCACCTCCTAATTAGGTAAGGCTAACCTATCGATCTTGTGGGTGGAACGTGTCGTTCCACACCTCACGCCAGAACGTTCGTGTAACGAACACTTTTGTCCGTATTTCGTTCGCTACTAGCGTGGGGGACGTGACAAGCGCTGTGGAACTCCCGCCCCCAGGTCCTCGTGGAATCCCACCCCTGCTCGCCCGGCTTGTCGACGATTCGGCGCTCTTCCCGCCGAGCGAGACGACGATGGCCGACGCTCTGGCCGGGTACCTGGACAACCGCGCCGGCGAGTACGCCGGAGTGCAGGGAGTCTTCCTGTGCCCCGCGTCCCGTCTGCCCGAGATGATCACCGAGCTCGTCAAGATCCGGCCGAAGGAGCCGCTGCCGCTCTCGCTGATCATCGACACCGGGCTCGGCGGCGTGCCCAAGGCCATCTCCATCGTCGAGTCGCGCGACGAGCTCCTGTCGCTGCGGATGGTGGAGATGCCCGCCCCGTCGGACGTCGACGAGGTGTGGCTGGAGCGGGTGTCGGAGTTCGTGCCCGAGGACGTCGTCCGCGTCGTCGAACCCCGCCGAGGGGTCGGCTGGCTCGACGGGGTCCGCAACGTGATCGAGCACGGAAGCTGGCCGAAGATCCGCTGCGGGGGCCTGTCCATCGAGAACTTCCCCAGCGTCGACGAGGTCGCCGATTTCCTCGCGGTGGTCAGCGGCACGCCGGGTGCGGCGTTCAAGGCCACGAACAGCCTCCACCGCGCGGTGCGGCACGCCGACGAGGAGACGGGCTTCGAGCACCACGGCTTCCTCAACCTCCTGGTCGCCTCGGGTCGCAGCCTGTCGGGCGGCGACGTACGGGAGGCGCTCGCCAACACCGACGGAGCGGCGCTGGCCGACGAGGCCTCGGGGTTGAGCGACGAGGCCGCCAAGGCCGTGCGCTCGCTGTTCGCGTGCTACGCCTCGGCCACCTTCGACGAGTCGGTCACCGACCTCAAGAGCCTGGGTCTGCTGTGACGCGCGAGAGCTCGCTGACGCTGGATCGCGGGCTCGCGCTGTTACAGGCCGTCGCGGATGCCGACGGGGCGTCGGCCACGGTCACCGACCTCGCCGAGGCCGTCGGCGCGAGCAGGGCCGCCGTGTACCGCCTGCTGGTGCCGCTGACGGAACGCGGCCTCGTGTGGCGGGACGGGAGCCGGGTCCGGCTGGGTGCGGGCGTGCTGCGCCTGGGCGAGCAGATGCTGCCCCAGCTCCGGACGTCGGCGCGCCCGGTGCTGCGAGGCCTGGCCGAGGCCGTCGGAGCGACGGCGCACCTGTCGGTGGCCGAGGGGGACCAGGTCTACGTCGTCGCGGTTGCCGAACCGACGTCGACGACGTTCCACGTGGCGTATCGCCTCGGCAGCAGGCATCCCGTGTCGCGGGGCGCGGTGGGCAAGGCGTTGAGCCTGCGGCCGAGAGGCAGGGGCTGGGCGGCCGCGGCTGGTGACCCGCAGCCGGGTGTGCACGGTGTGGCGGCGCCGGTGCGCGGCATCGTCGGGGTCCGGGCGGCGCTGGGCGTGGTGTCACTGGTGGCACTGGACAACGCGAGTGTGGGAACGCGGTTGGTGGAGGCGGCCACCACCCTGGCGGAGGCGTTTCGCGAGTGACCCGGCGGGTCAGCCGAGGATCGCGGTGCCGAACGCGATGAGGGAGAACCCGGCGAAGACGACGCCGGCGATCCGCTGAAGCAGGCGGGGGCGCAGCTTGGTGCGCAGTTTGCGGCCGAGCAGCACGGCGAGCCCCGCGACGGTGACCAGCGCCGCGAGTGAGGCCAGTCCCACGGCGAGCGGCTGCGCGGAACGGGCCACGAGGCCCGCGGTGGCGAGCTGGGAGGCGTCTCCCCACTCCGCCGCGAAGAGCACCCCGAACGACGTCAGCGCCGCGCGCCGGAAGCTCACCGGTGCGGCACCGCCGCGGGAGGCGTCGTGGGAGCCGTCGTCACCGGTGCGGAAGCCCTCGCGCAGCAGCATGGCCGAGCCGACGCCGAACATGACGCCGACGATCACCGACACGAGCCGGTCGGGCAGGAATGTGAGCACGCTGCCGAATCCGACCGCGATGAGCGTCTGGACCGCGAAGGCGGCGGAGACTCCGGCCAGCACGGCCTTCCAGGGGAAACGGGTGGTGAGGACCAGGCTCGCGACGAAGGTCTTGTCGGGAAGCTCCACGGCCAGGACCAGTGCGAAAGTCGTCACGAACGCGATGAGCGCGGCAGACACGGAAGTTCCTCACCCCTTTTCTTCTTGCACGATAAAGGGGATCGCGGGAAATTCCTAGTCGATCGACGACGCGAATTGCTTTTTGAGGTCGGGGAAGAAATGCGGGACGCTAGTGCTCAATAATTGTTTCGGCGCGCCGAACTTCACTTTGCGTAATGGCGTCACAAGGGCGGCGGGACCTTGGTCCTGACCATCCCGGGACCACGGGACCTGACACGAAGACGCTGCTCACAGGCAGAGTGGATCTCGTGGAAGTCCTCGACCTAGCTCGTTGGCAGTTCGGCATCACGACCGTTTACCACTTCCTTATGGTGCCGCTCACCATCGGTCTGTCGGTGCTCGTGGCCGGTATGCAGACGGCCTGGGTCCGGACCGGTGACGCACGTTACTACCGCATGACGAGGTTCTGGGGGAAGTTGCTCCTCGTCAACTTCGCCATGGGTGTGGTGACGGGCATCGTCCAGGAATTCCAGTTCGGCATGAACTGGAGTGCGTATTCGCGCTTCGTCGGTGACGTGTTCGGGGCGCCGCTGGCGATGGAGGGGCTCGTCGCGTTCTTCGTCGAGTCGACGTTCCTGGGCCTGTGGATCTTCGGGTGGGACCGGTTGCCCAAGCGGGTGCACCTGGCGTGTGCCTGGGCGTTCTCGCTGGCCACCGTCGCGTCGGCCTACTTCATCCTGGCCGCCAACTCGTGGATGCAGCACCCCGTCGGGGCGGAGTTCGTGGACGGCAAGCCCACGATGAACTCGATCTGGGCCGTGCTGACCAACTCCACGGCGCTCGCCGCCATCCCGCACACGATCGCAGGCTCGTTCGCCGTCGCCGCCGCGTTCCTCGTGGGGATCGCGAGCTGGCACCTGTGGCGCAAGCGGCACTCGGACGACGAGGACCGGCCCCTGTGGCGCACGTCGGTGAAGCTCGGCGCGTGGGCGGGTGCGGTGTCGTTCGCGGTGCTCGCCGTCACCGGGGACATCCAGGGCAAGCTGATGTTCGAGCAGCAGCCGATGAAGATGGCCGCCGCCGAGGCGCTGTGCCACACCGAGCAGCCGGCGAGTTTCTCGATCATCGCGGTGGGCGACGTGGCCGACGCCGACTGCGAGAGCGTGAAGACGTTCAACGTCCCCGCCCTGCTGTCGTTCCTCGCGCACAGCGACTTCAGTACCGAGGTCAAGGGCATCGACCAGCTGGTCGACGAGTACCAGGAGCGCTACGGCACCCATTACCCGGACGACCCGGCGCTCGGCGAGCTCGCGGGGCAGCCCGTCGACTACGTCCCGAGCCTGCCGGTGACGTACTGGGGCTTCCGGATCATGATCGGCTTCGGTGCGTTGGGCGCGGCGATCGGCATGGCCGCGTTGTGGCTGACCAGGGGCGGGCGGATTCCGGAGAGCCGGTGGTTCCCGCGCATGACGCTGGCGGGGATCGCGCTGCCCTTCATCGCCAACAGTGCGGGCTGGATCTTCACGGAGATGGGCCGGCAGCCGTTCGTGGTGGTGCCCAACCCCACGGGCGTGGACGGGCTGTGGATGTACACGGCCACGGCGGTCTCGGACCTGACCACCGGCGAGGTGTGGACGTCGCTGATCGCGCTCACGTCGATCTACGCGGTGCTCGCCGCCGTGGAGGTGTTCCTCATCGTGCGGTACGTGCGGGGTGGCGTGAGCGCGGCGTTGCCGCCCGGTGACGACGGTTCGGGCGAGGACCGCGACCCCGACGACAAGCGAGGCTCCGGCGATGCGCTGGCGTTCGCGTACTGAGAGGGGGAGCCCAGTCGTGGTTCAAGATCAAGTTGTCCACGGCCGCCCACCTGCGGTTTGTGGACAACTTCGGGAGTTGTCCACAGCCTGTGGATCTTTTGTTTCACGTGAAATGTCGATCTTCGAGGGAGAGGTGCGCTGATGGATCTACCCACACTGTGGTTCTGCATCATCGCGCTGTTCTGGCTCGGCTACCTCTTCCTCGAAGGCTTCGACTTCGGTGTCGGGATGCTGCTGCCGGTGCTGGGGCGCGACGACACCGAGCGCCGCGTCATGATCAACACCATCGGGCCGGTCTGGGACGGCAACGAGGTGTGGCTGATCGTCGCCGTGGGAGCCACCTTCGCGGCGTTCCCGGCCTGGTACGCCGGGCTGTTCTCGGCCGCCTACCTGCCCGTCCTGGTCCTGCTCCTCGCCCTCATCGGGCGGGGCGTGGCGTTCGAGTACCGCGGCAAGGTGGACTCGCCCCGCTGGCGGGCCAACTGGGACCGCGTCATCGTGCTCGGCTCGTGGATCCCCCCGCTCGCCGTGGGCCTCGTCCTGGCGACGACGGTGTTCGGGTTGCCGCTCGACGCCGACGGTGACCGGATCGGGTCGGTGCTGGAGGCCGTGCGCTGGGAGACCGTGCTCGGCGGAGTGGCGTTCGCGGCGTTCTCGCTGGTCCACGGCGCCGCGTTCCTCGCGCTCAAGACCGAGGGCGAACTGCGGCACCGTGCCCGGGCGTTCGCCGCGCGTTTCGTGCCGCTGGCGCTGCTGCCGTTGTTCGCGCTCCTGCTCCTCGTGCAGTGGGACGAGGGCATCACGTGGACGCTGCTGCCGGTCCTGGCCGTGCCCGTCGCCGGTCTCGTGGCGCTGTGGCGGCTGCTGCTCGGCCGGGAGGGCCAGGCGTTCGCCGCGCTGGGCGTCGTGATCGCCGCGGCGGCGGTGGCCCTGTTCGGGGCGCTCTACCCGGACGTGCTGCCGTCCACGCTCGACCCCGCGAACTCCCTCACCGTCGACAGCGCATCGTCCAGTCCCTACACGCTGACGGTGATGAGCTGGGTCGGGCTCTTCGGTGCACCGGCGGTGCTGGTCTACCAGGGCTGGACGTACTGGGTGTTCCGCAAGCGCATCGGCACCCACCACATCCCGAAGGCCCCGGCACACCGATGAACGCGCCCATCCACGCTCCCCTTTCCGCCGCGGTGCCCGACTCCGACCAGGGCACCACGTGGGTGGGTCGGGGCCCGCTCGGCGCGCTGCCCGCGCTCTCCGCGGCAGCGCGCCGGGCGCTGGCCCTCTCGGCCGTGCTGGCGCTTCTCAACGCGGGCGCGCTCGTGGCGCAGGCGTTCCTGCTCGCCGCGGTGCTCGCCAACCTCGTCGCGGGCGACGTCACCGGACACACTCCGGCGCTCGCCGCGCTCGCCGGGTCCGTGGCGGCGCGGGGAATCCTCGGTTGGGCCCTGCGGGTGGTGGCCGCGCGCGCCGCCGCGGGCGCCAAGGAGGAGTTGCGGGCCAAGGTCGTCGACCATGCGGTGCGGCTCGGCCCGGAGTGGATCGACGACCGGGGAGCGGGCGAGCTCACCACGCTCACCACGAAGGGCCTCGACGCTCTCGACGCGTACTTCACCGAGTACCTGCCCGCGCTGGTCACGGCCGCCGTGGTGCCGTTCGCGGCCGGGCTCGCGGTGCTGGTGGCCGACTGGCCGTCCGCCGTGATCATCGCGGTGACCCTGCCCCTCATGCCGCTGTTCGCGATCCTCATCGGCAAGCAGACGGCCGACCGGGTCGAGCAGGCGACCGACGCGGTGCACCGCCTGTCGGGGCACCTGCTCGAACTCGTGCGCGCGCTGCCCGTGCTCACCGCGTTCCGTCGCGCGGAGGCGCAGGCGCAGGCGGTGCGCCGGGTGAGCGAGCACCACCGCACGACGACGCTGTCGACGCTGCGGCTGGCCTTCGCGTCGGCGTTCGCGCTCGAACTCGCCGCCACACTGTCGGTCGCCCTGGTGGCCGTGGTGATCGGTGTGCGACTGGTGTCGGGCGACCTCTCGCTGGCGGTGGGGCTCGGTGTGCTGATCCTCGCGCCCGAGTGCTATCAGCCGTTGCGCCAGGTGGGGGCTGCGTTCCACGCCAGCCAGGACGGCGTCGAGGCGGTGCGCCGGGTCGAACGCGTCCTGGTCGTCGCGCCGCCCGAGGAGGGGACCCGCGCACCGCGTCGGGGGCCGGTGCGGGTTCGCGACCTGCGCGTGCGGCGCCGGGACGGCTTCGCGCCCGACGGCGAGACGTTCGTGCTCCGGCCCGGCCAGCGGGTACGCCTCAGCGGGCGCAGCGGAACGGGGAAGAGCACCACGTTGTCGGTGCTGCTCGGCTTCGTCACGCCCTCGTCGGGAACGGTGACGGTGGACGGTGTGCCGCTGGCCGAGCTCGACCTGCAGCGGTGGCGGGAGGCCGTCGCGTGGGTGCCGCAGTCGCCGGCGTTCGCGGGCGGCACGGTGCGTGACGAGCTCGGGTGGACGGGCGCCGGGCACGCCGAGATCGACGCGATGCTCACGAGGCTGGACCTCGGCGGGCTGGCCGAGCGGCCCGTCCACCGGCTGTCGGTGGGCCAACGCCAGCGGGTGGCCGTGGCCCGCGCGTTGCTGCGGCTTCGGCACGGTGCGTGGCTGTTGCTGCTCGACGAGCCGACCGCGCACCTCGATCCGGCCAACGCCGAGCGGGTGTGGGAGGCCGTGCGCGAGGCGCAGGACGCGGGCGCCGCTGTCGTGCTCGCCGCGCACCCGCGTAGTGAGGCACCGGCGTCGGCCGACGGCGTGGCCTCGGACGTCGAGGCGGGTCCGCGAGCCGACGTGGCGACACCCGCGCAGGGTCGGCCCGTGCCCCTGCGGGAGCTGGGGGAGCGACGGCTCGTGCGCGGCGTCCTGCTCGGCGCGGCGGCGTTGCTGGCGGGGGGGGCGCTCACGGCGACGTCGG